>DATGCY010000417.1:0-22154 GCA_035311385.1 Candidatus Methylomirabilota bacterium | reverse complement strand
TGAAGTTGCTGTCACCGTTCCACCGCGGGACCACGTGCATGTGGAGGTGGCCGGGAACGCCGGCGCCGGCCGCGCGCCCCTCGTTGAGGCCCACGTTGTAGCCGTCTGGATGATAGGCGCGGCCGAGGGCCACCACCGCCGATTGCACGAGCTCCATGAGCTCGGCGAGCTCGGCGGTCGTCGCCGCGCCGAGTGAGCCCTGATGGCGCGTGAGCGCGGCCATCACGTGTCCGGAGGCGTACGGGTACTTGTTGAGAATCAGGAAGGCCTGCGAAGACCTGCGGAGCACGAGCGCGCGCCGGTCGTCGCCGGTCGCGATTGCGTCACAGAAGATGCAGTCACCTGCCGACGAAGGAGTTGCCGCCCCGGCGGACGCCACGTACGCCATCCGCCACGGCGCCCAGAGTCGGTCCACGCGGCTCCGGGGCGACCTCTAGGTGTTGACCAGCTCGCGGAGCCTTTTCCCGACCTTGAAGAAGGGCACGCGTTTCTCGGGGACGCTGACGCTGTCACCCGTCTTGGGGTTACGGCCCTTCCGGGAGTTGCGGTGCCGGATCCGGAAGCTCCCGAATCCTCGCAACTCCACCTTGTCTCCCTTGGCGAGCGCGTCGGTGATGTTGTCGAAGACGGTGTTCACGATGAGCTCCGTCTCCTTCTTCGTCAGGCTCGACAGCTTGGAGACTTCCTCGATGAGATCCGCTTTGGTCATCAGCCTGCTCCCTCCCCGGGTACCCCTCGGCCTTCTAGTTCCTGGTGCCCAGACTAGGCGGGTTCCACGTCTAGGAACCTAACACGATGGTCGAAAGATAGTCAAGAAGGGCAAGGGTTTACGGCTACTGCATCAGATATAGGGGGGTGCGGATACCCGACAGGGTCGGCAGAAGGGACGCGGTGGCGGGCAGGCCGAGCCGGCTCTCGATCAGATCGCGGAAGGAAAAGCGCCTGCGCGGGTAGAGGAGCTTGGGCCGGCCGCTGATGTTGCCGAGTTTGCCGGCGGCCTCCACGGCGTCCTCGAAACCGCCGAGTTCGTCCACCATCTTGAGCGCCTGCGCCTGCTGGCCAGAGTAGATGCGCCCGTCGGCGAAGGCGAGCACGTCCTTGCGATCGAGCCCGCGTCCCTCGGCTACCGCGTCCACGAACTGCGAGTACACGTCGTCGAGGAGGGCCTGGAGGATCTTCCGCTCCTCCGGCGTCATGGTGCGGGCGAAGTTCCCGATGTCTTTGTAGGCGCCCGCCTTGACCACCACGTAGTCGACACCCACCTTCTTGAGCAGGCCCTCGAGGTTGGCCATCTGCATCACCACGCCGATGGAGCCGGTGAGCGTCCCCGGATTGGCGTAGATGCGGTCGGCCGCGGTGGCCACATAGTAGCCACCGGAGGCGGCCACCGCCCCAAAGGAGGCGACGACCGGCTTCCCGGCCTTCCGCACCCGCTGGATGGCCGCGAAGATCTCCTGGGTGGGGGCCACCACCCCGCCCGGGCTGTTGACCCGGAGCACCACTGCCTTCACGGCGGGATTCTCCGCGTGCTCGCGCAACTCGCGCACGGCGGAGGACCCGTCGACGATGATGCCCTCGATCTCCACCACGGCCACCCGTGGCCCGCCCGCGCCGAGGCCCTCGTCGCTGACCACGTTCATGAGCACCCACACCGTGCCGATGAAGAGCACGAGGATGCCCAGGGTCACCCCCACCGCGATGAGGGCGACGCGGCCGCGCGGCGTCACGGCTGGCGCCGCACCGTGCGGCTATTCCTCGTCATCATCGTAATCGTCACCGCCGCGGCGCTTCCTTCCGCCACCTTTCCCACGCCCACGTCCCTCGTGCTGCGGCTCCTCGACAATGGTGGCCGCGAGGTCCTTGAGGCTGAGCCCGATCCGGCGCTCGTGAGGATCCACGCGAATCACCATGAGGGTGAGCTCGTCGCCCACATTGACGAGATCGGCGGGCGAGGCGATCGGTCGGTTGGACATCTGGGACACGTGGAGGAGCCCGTCCACGCCTGCTTCCAGCTCCACGAAGGCGCCGAAGTCGGTGAGGCGCACCACCTTGCCCGTCACCCGCGAGCCCATAGGATAGCGCTGGGAGACGGTCTCCCACGGATCGGGCTGGATCTGCTTGAGGCCGAGGGAAATCCGCTTGTTCTCGCGATCCACGTTGAGAATCTGCGTCTCCACGGACTGGCCCTTCTTGAGGATCTCCGAGGGATGGCCGATGTTGCGCGTCCACGACATGTCGGAGATGTGCAGCAGGCCGTCCACCCCCGGCTCGAGCTCCACGAAGGCCCCGAAGTCCGTGAGGTTGCGCACCTTGCCCTCGATGCGCTCGCCGGGCTTGTATCGCTCGTCGATGGTCGCCCAGGGATCCGCCTCCACCTGCTTCATGCCGAGGGAGATCCGCTTGGTCGCCTTGTTGACGTCGAGGACCATGACGTCCACCGTGTCGCCCACGTTCACGAGCTTCGAGGGATGGCGCACCCGGCGCGTCCACGACATTTCGGACACGTGGACGAGGCCCTCTACGCCCGGCTCGAGCTCCACGAAGGCGCCGTAGTTGGTCAGGCTCACCACCCGCCCCTGCACCTTGGCGCCCACGGGATAACGGTCGTCCACCACCGCCCACGGATCGGAGGACTTCTGCTTGTAGCCGAGGGAAACGCGCCCCGTCTCACGGTCGAAGTGCAGCACCACCACCTCGACCTGGTCGCCGATCTGGAAGATCTCCGAGGGATGCCCCACCCGCCCCCACGACATGTCGGTGACGTGCAGCAGACCGTCGATGCCGCCCAGGTCGATGAAGGCGCCGTAGTCCGTGATGTTCTTCACGGCGCCGGTGAGGACCATGCCCTCGGAGAGCACGGACAGCGTGTGCTTGCGCTTCTCCTCCCGCTCCTCCTCGAGGACGGCCCGACGGGACAGGACCACGTTGCCGCGCCGGCGGTTCAGCTTGATCACCTTGGCGCGGATCATCTGCCCGAGCATGGAGGCGAGGTTCTTCACGGGGCGGAGATCCACCTGCGAGCCGGGGAGGAAGGCGCGCACGCCCACGTCCACGGAGAGCCCACCCTTGACCACCTCGACCACCTTGCCTTCCACCGGAGTACCACTGTCGTGGGACTTGGAGATGGCGTCCCACACCTTGATCTTGTCGGCCTTGTCCTTGCTGAGGACGATCAGTCCTTCGCTGTCCTCCTTGGACTCGAGATACACCTCGATCTCGTCGCCGACCTTCGGCAGGCTGCCGGCGTGGCGGAATTCTTCGATGGCGATGGTTCCCTCGCTCTTGTAGCCGATGTCCACGAGCACCTCACTGTCGCGGACCTCGACCACCGTGCCGCGGACGACCTCCCCTTCCTCGATGTCGCCCACCCCGCGATTGAACCAATCCTCCATGCTTTCCTCGGGGGCGTCACTCACCTCCCGCTGTGCCCCTGCGAGGCTCCTCGCCTTGCGGTTATCACTCTCCATAAGCGGGTGCTTCCTCCTTGATAGATTTGCTGGAGCGACAGCTACGCGTCGCTCCTAGCGGTGCTGCCGGTCGTTCTGCTCCTTCAGCTGTGTGATGGCGCGCATCATCTCGTTCGCGGCATCACGATACCGCTCCTTGCGCCGTTCTCCCGTCAAGGCCTTGAAGTGTAACGCGGGTCCGAATCGTACGCTCACTTGGCTGCGACGAGGTCGGATCGCCCCCTTGGGCAGCGACTCGAGCGTACCCGAGATATAGGCCGGGATCACGGGGGCGCCGCTCACAACCGCGAGCATCCCTATCCCCGGCTTGGCCTCACCGAGCCGCCCGTCGATGCTCCGCGTGCCCTCAGGGAAAACCAGGAGGGCCTTACCTTCCTCGAGGAGGCGGGCCGCCGTCTTGAGCGCGCTCGGATCCGACCCCTCGCGGCGCACGGGACGGGCGTGGAGGGCACGAATGAGCCGGCCAAAGAGCGGGATTCGGAACAACTCCGCCTTGGCGAGGAAGAAGATTTGACGTGGTGTCGCGCCCCCGATGAGCGGGGGATCGAGGATGCTCTGGTGATTCGAGACGATGAGGGCCGGGCCCGTGGCGGGCACGTGCTCCAGGCCCGTGACCCGCAGGCCGAGCCACAGCCGCATGAAGGCCACCGCGGGAACCTTCAGGATCGCGTACAGCACCGAGCCTGCTCCACTGCGTCGAGGATGCGCTGCACCACCGTGTTGGGCGACACACCCGTGGAATCCACGGAGATGGCATCGGCCGGCTTGCGAAGGGGGGCGATGGCGCGCTCCGTGTCCTGGCGGTCCCGTTCCGCCATCTCTGCCTTCACACTTTCGTAATCTGCCGCGGTGCCGCGTGCCGCCAACTCCCTCTCGCGCCGGCGCGCGCGCTCGGAGAGATCGGCGTCGAGATAGATCTTCACCTCGGCGTCGGGGCAGACCACCGTGCCCGTGTCGCGGCCCTCCAGGACCACCCCACCCGCCGCGGCCAGGCTCTGCTGGATGGGCGTCATCTTTTCTCGCAGGGCAGGGAGCACGGTGAGACGCGAGGTGAGCATGGAGATCTCCGGCGCGCGGATCTCTCCCGTCACGTCCTGGCCGTTCACGAGGACGCGATCGCCTACCAGCTCCACCGTGGTGCGCGCGAGAAGCGCGCGAAGAGCGCCCGCGTCGGTCGTGGCCACTCCCGCGCGGGCCACCGCCCATGCGAGCGCGCGATAGAGGGCTCCCGTGTCCACGAGCCTGAAGCCCAGGCGTCGCGCGACCTCGCGCGCCACGGTGGACTTGCCCGCGCCCGCCGGCCCGTCAATGGTGATCACGGGCTCTCGCCGACCGGTCATGCCACGGGCCCCACGATCCCGGACTGCTCTCGCCTCATCCGAGCTCGGCTCGCGTCTTTCGGATGCGCTCGAGGGCAGCTTCGATGGCGCCGTCCTCGCCGGAGGCGAGCAGGCGCTCGAGACGGTCGAGGGCGTGGCGGAACGCGCCGAGCGCCTCGCCGAGGGCCTCGCGATTCTGCTGGAAGATTTCCCGCCAGACGATGGGATCGGAGGCCGCGATGCGTGTGGTGTCTTTGAAGCCACGCGCCGCCACCTCAAGGAAGCGCGGATCCATGTCGACCACCGCGGCGACCAGGGCATCCACCACGAGGTGGGGCAAGTGGCTGATGGCAGCCACCGCGCGGTCGTGGGTGGTGGGGTCCATGAGGGTGACGCGCCCGCCCATCGCCTCCCAGAACTCGGTGACGCGCTTGACGGTCTCGAGCGGCGTGCGGTCGGTGGGCGTGAGGATGACGGTAGCGCCAGTGAAGAGATCAGGCCGGGACACCGCGAAGCCCGCCAGGTTGGATCCGGCCATGGGATGGCTGCCCACGAAAGCGAGCGGCCGCGTGCGGCCGAGTTCTTCGGCCGCCCGCACGATGCCGAGCTTGGTGCTGCCCACGTCGGTGAGGAGCGCCTGCGGCGCGACCGCCTGCCAGACTGCGGGGAGCTGGCCCTCGAGAGTGGCCACGGGGGTGGCGAGGAGAACCATATCGGCACCTGCTACGCCCTCCGCGAGATCGGTGGTCACGTGATCGACCACGCCTGCCCGGAGCGCGGGCTCCAGGCTCTCGCGCCGGCGGCCGACCCCGACGATCTCCCCGGCTAGGGAGACGGCTCGCGTGGCCTTGGCCACCGAGCCGCCGAGGAGCCCGAGCCCGACGATGCTGAGCCGACGGATCACCCGGCCTTGACCTCGCCCAGCACCTTCTTGAGGGCCTTGACGAGCCGGCGATTCTCCTCGGGTGTCCCGATGGTCACGCGCAGCGTGGTTTCCATGCCGAAGCTCGACATGGGACGCACGATGACGCCTTCCTTGAGGAGTCGCTGGAAGACGTCGCTCCCGCTTCGTCCCACGTCGACGAGGATGAAGTTGGCCCGCGAGGGCACGTACTTCACGCCCATGGCGGTGAGCTCCTCGACGAGGAAGTGGCGCCCGGCCTCGTTCATGCGCAGGCACTCGAGGATGTGCGAGTCGTCCTCGAGGGCGGCCAGGGCGGCGACCTGAGCCAACGAGTTCACGTTGAAGGGCGCGCGGATCCGGTTGAGGAGTGAGATGCAGGCGGGATCCGCGATGGCATAGCCGACGCGCAGCCCGGCCAGGCTCGCCGCCTTGGAGAAGGTGCGCAGGATGCAGACCTTCCGTCCCTGCTTCATGTACTGGAGAGAATCGGGGAAATCCGGTCCCTGGGCGAATTCGAAGTACGCCTCGTCGAAGACCACGATGACCTTGTCGGGGACGCGGGCCATGAAGGCCGCCACCTCCTCCGCCGTCACCACCGTCGCCGTGGGATTGTTGGGATTGGCGATGAAGACCATCTTGGTCATGGGGGTAATGGCGCGGGCCATGGCCTCGAGGTCGAGGCGATGATCCTTGAGGGTCACCACCACCCGGATGCCTCCCGCCGCCTGGACGATCATGGGATAGACCACGAACGACGGATGGGGGATGACCGCCTCCTCGCCCGGGCGCAGGAAGCTCCGCACGATGAGCTCGATGAGCTCGTTGGAGCCGTTGCCCATGATGAGGTGCTCGGGCGTCACGCCGTGGCGCCGGGCGAGGGCGATGCGGAGATAGTGCGCGCTGCCGTCGGGGTAGCGGTTCAGGTGCGTGAGGGCCTCCGCGATGGCCTTGAGCACGCGCTCCGAGGGCGGGAGCGGGTTCTCGTTGGAGGCAAGCTTGATCACATCCGTGAGCCCGAGCTCGCGCTCGAGCTCCTCGATGGGCTTTCCCGGCTCGTAGGGCGCAATGCCCAGGATGTGTTCGTTGGCGACGGATTCCCAGGACACGGTCATGAAGGGCTCCTTAAGCCGCGGGGTAGGATCCGAGGATCTTGAGGAACTGACAACGCTCCTTGACCTCGCCGAGCACTGCCCGCACGTCATCGGTGTCGCGATGTCCCTCGAAGTCCACGAAGTTCACGTACTCCCAGGGCCGTCGCTTGGTCGGTCGCGATTCGATCTTGGTCAGGTTGAGCCGGCGCGCCGCGAAAGGCTGGAGGATGCTGTAGAGCACCCCCGGCTCGTTCTTCATGGAGAAGAGGATGGAGGTCTTGTCTCGTCCCGTGGGCCCCACGGGACGACGGCCGATGACGAGGAAGCGCGTGGTGTTGTGCGGGTTGTCCTCGATGCGCTTGCGCAGCATGGGCACGTCGTAGGTGCGCGCGGCGAGCTCGGAGGCTACCGCGGCCACCGCGGGGTCGTCCCTGGCGCGCTCCGCGGCCGCGGTGGTGGAGGACATCTCCTCCATGCGCGCGTCGGGGAGGTGGGCGAGGAGCCACTGCCGGCACTGGGCAAGGGCCTGCGGATGGGAGCAGACCACCTTCACCTCGCCGAGGTCGCCCGCCCGCGAGAGCAGGTGCTGACTGATTTCGAGGGTGAGCTCGCCGGTGATCACGGTGTCCGAGTCGATGAGACGGTCGAGCGTGACGTTGACGGGACCCTCGGTGGAGTTCTCCACGGGGACCACGCCGTACTCCGCGCGGGTGCGCTCCACCTCCTCGAACACGTCCGCGATGGTCTTCAAGGGAATGAGCTGGGCGGAGGTCCCGAAGCGACGCATGGCCGCGGCGTGCGTGAAGGTTCCCGCGGGCCCCAGATAGCCCACGGGGAGCGGATTCTCCAGGGCGAGCGAGGCGGAAAGGATTTCTCGCCAGATCACACGCACTGCCTCGGGGCCGAGAGGGCCACGGTTCAGCGCGAGGAGACGATCGAGGAGCTGCGCCTCTCGCTCCGGGACAAAGTAGGGCGAATCCTGTTTCCGCTTGAGCTCGCCGATCTGGAGGGCGGCGTGTCCGCGCTGGTTGAGGAGGTTGAGGATTTGTTCGTCGAGGTCGTTGATCCTGGAGCGCCAGTCGTCCAGGTCCATAAGAGCTCCTGAAGCAGATCTATCCGCGAATCCGGCCAAGTATAGGCGAACCGTCAGGACCGCGCAAGCTCTCCAGCCCGGCGATCTCGTCGGCGGTGAGCCGTCGCGTCTTGCCCAGGGCGAGCGTGCCGAGGCGGAGCGGTCCGAAGCGTACGCGACGCAGACGCACCACGGGATGATCGAGGGCGGCGCAGTAGCGCTTCACTTCGCGGTAGCGTCCTTCGCCGAACGTGAGCTCGATCCACGTGGTCTTCGCGGCCGGGCGGAGCAGGCGCACCCCCGTGGGCACGGCGGGACCATCGGGCAGCGCCACGCCGCGTCGCCAGCGGGCGAGCTCGCCCGACGCCACCCGCCCCTCCACCTCTGCCTCGTAGACGCGGGGGATCTCGTAGCGCGGATGGAGGAGACGGTGGGCGAGATCGCCATCGTCGGTAAGGAGGAGCAAGCCTTCCACGTCGTAGTCGAGACGCCCCACGGGAAACACGCGCGGAGTGCCGGGAGGAAGGAGATCCACCACCACGCGCCGTCCTTCGGGATCGCGCAGGCTCGTCACGTAGCCGCGCGGCTTGTGAAGGAGGAGATAGGTAGCGGCCTCGCGCGCGAGCACGGGTTGGCCGTCGCACGCGATGCGATCGACGGTGGGATCGGCCTGAGCGCCTGGCTCTCGGCGCACCACGCCGTTGACGGTGACGCGGCCGGCGGCGAGGAGCGCCTCAGCTCCGCGACGCGAGCTCAGCCCCGCCTGGGCCAGGATCTTGCTGAGACGAATCGGTGGCAGGGACGCTCTCCGCGGCCCCCACGATGGGATCACCGTCGACATCGGCAGGCGCCTCGGGGATCAGTAGCTCGCCCTCGACCTTGGGCAGGTCGGCGAGGTCGCGCAGGCCGAAGGCGACGAGGAAATCGCGCGTGGTCTCGTAGAGGAAGGGGCGGCCCGGCGAATCCTTGCGGCCGGCGATGCGGATCATCCGGCGGTCGAGGAGATTGTCGAGCACCGCCTCCGAGTTCACTCCGCGCACGGCGTCGATGTCGGGCCGCGACACCGGCTGGCGGTAGGCGACAATGGCGAGGGTCTCGAGGGCGGAGCGCGAGAGGCGCGAGCGAGTCCGGCTCCGCGCGAGCTTCACCAGCCACGGCGCCACCTCCGGTCGCGTGACGAGCCGGTAGCCGCCCCCCACCTCGATGACCTGCAGCGCGCTGCCGCGCGCGTCGAGGCGGGCCATGAGCTCGCGGACGAGCTCCCGCGCCTCCCCCGCCGAGTCCAAACGCAACACTTCCTGGATGCGGTCCGCCTCCACGGGCGTCTCGGAGGCGAAGAGCAAGGCTTCGGCGACGTCGATGAGCTCAGGCATGGGCGCTGTCTCCAGGGTTCGGTTCGCCTTCGTCGGGGGCGGCGTCCAGGGAAAATTCCGGCGCCGGCTCATTGTTGGGACCGGACTCGATGACGATGTCGCCGAAGAGCTCGGCCTGATGCACGCGCGCCTGGCCGAGCCGCACCAGCTCGAGGAGGGCGAGGAGGGTCACCACCCACTCCGTGCGGAGGCGCTCGGCTCCCGCGACCGAGGTGAAGAGGAGCGACCAGGTGTGGCGCAAGAGCTCGATGATCTCGCCCATGCGCTCGAGCACGGAGAGTGGGTTGGGCTCGACCTCGCGCGGAGTCTGACGCTTCTGCTCCTCGATGAGACGGGTCATGGCGCGCTGGAGGAGATGGACGGACAGATCCTCGAGGGGCACGTCCTCGGGCGGCGGGAGCTCGGCCACCGTACGCCCGTACAGGAGGGCCTGCTCCGCCTCGCGCTCGCCGAGCCAGGTGCCGAGGGCCTTCACGCGCGCGTACTCGCGGAGACGCTCGGCCAGCTCCTGGCGCATGAGCTCCCCTTCTTCGTCGAGGGCATCGGGCGGCGCGTCCGGATCCACGGGGAGGAGGAGCTTGGACTTGAGGTAAATCAGGGTGGCCGCCATCACCATAAAGGCGCCCGCCGACTCAAGGTCCTGGAACTGCACCGCCTCGAGGTGGGCGAGGTACTGTTCGGTAATGGTGCGCACGGGCAGGTTGGCGAGATCGACCTCGTTGGTGCGGCACAGGTGCAGGAGGAGATCGAGCGGCCCCACGAAGGACTCGACACGGACGGTGAGGCCTTGCGGCTCGGGATCGGAGACGAGCGAGGGCGTGGTCATGGCTCGAGGTTCACCACGGCCCGCACCTCGCCCATGGTCTTCTGGGCGAACGCGCGCGCTTGCTGCGAGCCCGCGTGGAGGATCTCCACGATCTCGCGCGGCCGCGCCGCGAAGCGCTCGCGCCGCTCCCGGATCTTTGCGAGAGGCGGGAGCATGTGCTTCAAGAGCACGCCCTTGCAGTCGAGGCAGCCGATGCCCGCAGTGCGGCAGCCCGTGGCGCAGTCTTCGCGCTCGGGAGCGGGAGTGAAGATCTTGTGCAGGTCGTAGACGGGGCACACATCGGGATTGCCGGGATCGCTTCGCCGCTTTCGCGCGGGATCGGTCATCATCGGCTTGACCTTCGTGGTGATCTCCTCCTCCGTGTCCGAGAGCAGGATGGCGTTGTTCAGCGACTTGGACATCTTCCGGCCGTCGGTGCCGGGCACTTTGGGAATCTCCGTCAGCTTGGCCCCCGGCTCGGGAAACACCGGCTTCCAGGTGTGGTTGAAGCGGCGCGCGACTTCCCGCGTCAGCTCCACGTGCGGCACCTGATCGATGCCCACGGGGACCCACTGTGGCTTGTACATGAGGATGTCCGCGGCCTGGAGGAGCGGATAGCCGAGGAGGCCGTAGGACGGCGACTCGAGGCCGAGCTGCTCCACCATCTCTTTGTAGGTGGGGACGCGCTCGAGCCAGCCCAGGGGCGTGATCATGGAGAAGAGGAGATGCAATTCGGCGTGCTCAGGCACGAGCGACTGGATGAAGAGCGTGCTGCGCTGGGGATCGAGGCCGGCCCCCAGCCAGTCCGCCGCCATCTCGACGGTGCTCTCCGGCGCCTGGCCGCTGTTGTGCGCGTCCGTGGTCAGCGCGTGCCAGCTCGCCACGAAGAAGTAGCAGTCGTAGTCGTCCTGCATCCGCACCCAATGCTCCAAGGCCCCGAGATAGTTGCCGAGGTGGAGTTTGCCCGTGGGGCGCATGCCCGAGAGGACGCGAGGTTTGGCGGTCATGGCGGGGTCCCGTCCCCTTCCGATTGGCTGCGGCGCGCTTCCCAGGCCTTGGCCGTGCGGAGGAAGACGTAGTGGGCGTAGAGCACGGCGAGGACGAAGCCGCGCCAGCCGTCGAGAAATCCGCCACGCAGAGCGTACATCGAGACGAAGCGTCCCAGGGGCCGCAGGACGAGATCGGCGAGGCCGACGCGTCCGCCTCGCTTGATCAGCTCGGCCGCGGCCAGCGTCGAGTAGCGATGGGAGCGCGTGACGAAGTCGTCGAGGCCGCGGTAAGAATGGTGGAGGAGCGCCTCGGCGAGCCTCTCCACCCGGCCTTGCACCACCACCGATTCGTGGACGGCCGAGTCCACGAACTGTCCAGCCCCGCGGCGGAAGAGGCGGAGCTGACGGTCGGGGTAGAGCCCACCGTGGCGAACCCAGGCGCCCCAGAACACGTTGCGGCGCGGCAGCGAGTAGCCGTCGGCGGGGCCGTTGGCGCGGACGATCCCCGTGATGCGCGCCTGCAGCTCGGGAGTGACGCGCTCGTCGGCGTCGAGGGAGAGGATCCAGTCGCCCGTGGCCTGCTCGAGTGCGAAGTTTTTCTGGGCAGCGAAGCCCGGCCACGGCCGCACCCAGATCCGGTCGGTGAACTCGCGGGCGATCTGCACGGTCTTGTCGGCAGACTCCGCGTCGATCACCACGATCTCGTCCGCCCACGCCACGCTCTCCAGACAGGCGCGGAGCCGCTCCTCCTCGTTCCACGCGATGACGGTGACGCTGAGTCGGCTCACCCCGCGCCCTCGAGCATGCCGCGGGCCGTGCGGAACACCGTGTCTACGTCGAGGCCCGCCATGCTGCCGTCGGGACTCTGGAGCCCCTGGTTGCCCGTGCCGTAGGGCCCGTTGCGCACGGCGCTCGTCGGCCCGAAGAGGCCGAGGCTCGGGGTGCCGAGGGCGGCGGCGAGGTGGAGCGGTCCCGTGTCGTTGGCGATCATGAGGCGGCAGCGCCCAAGGAGCGCGGTAAGCTCCCCGAGGTCGGTGGGAGGCGCGAGCGACACGCTGGAGCCGGGGAGGCCGAGGGCGATCTCGCGCGCCATATGCGACTCGTCCGGTCCCCAGAGCACGAGGATCCGCGCCCCCGCCTCAGTGGCGAGCCGATCGGCGAGGGCATGAAAGCACGCCACCGGCCAGCGCTTCTCGGGCTTGCCCGCCCCAGGGTTGATGCCCACGAGGCGATCTTCGCGCTTGATCCCCTCCTTGACGAGCCATTCCTCCATGCGGCGATTGGCGTCGGGAGAAACCGGTACCACGAACTCAGGGGAGGAGGCCGTGATACCCAGCGGGGACAGGAGCGAGAGATACTGCTCCACGACGTGGCGAGCCGAGGCGGGCGGCGTCACGCGGCGATTGGTGAAGAGCACGTTGAGGCGCTCACGGCAGCGGGCCGCGCTGAAGCCGATCCGCACCGGCGCGCTCGTGTACGCGGTGAGGAGTCCACTCTTCATCAGGCCTTGGAGGTCGATGGCCACGTCGAAGGCCGCGCGCCGGATCCGCGCTCGGAGCCGTGCCACCTTGCCCAGGACCTGACGCGCGCCTTCGGGGTGCCAGATGAGCCGGCGCCACAGGCGAGTGTCCACCGGCACCACCGAGTCGAGGTCGGGATGGTCGCGGAGGATGGCGTACTCTCGCGCCTCGACGACCCAGGTCAGGTGCGCGTCGGGCAGAGCGGCGCGGAGCGCGTGCGCCACGGGCAGCGTGTGGATCACGTCGCCCAGCGAGGAGAGCTTCACGATGGCGATGCGCGGAGGGTGCGACGTCATCGCGCGCCTCCGAAGCGATCGGCGATGAGGCGGATCAGATCGCGGGTGGCGTGCTGCTTGGGATCGCCCGCGATGGCCACGCGGCCTCCCGCTTCCCGCACCGCGGCGCCCTCGGGGACGGACTCTGCAGTGTAATCGGTGCCCTTGGCGTGCACGGTGGGCCGGAGGGCGCGCACGAGCGCATCCGCGGTGTCGTCGTCGAAGATCACCACGCCGTCCACGGCGGCGAGCGATCCCACCAGCTCTGCCCGCTCCTCCGCAGTCATGATGGGCCGGCCCGGCCCCTTGAGGCGGGCGACCGAGCGATCCGAGTTGATGCCGACGAGCAGGACATCGCCGAGGCGGCGGGCGCCTTCCAGGTAGCGCACGTGCCCCACGTGGAGGAGATCGAAGCAGCCGTTGGCGAGGACGAGACGCTTCCCTTCGCGGCGCCACTGCCCCGCCAGCCGGACGGCCGCGTCAAGATCGAGCAGCGGCGCCATCGTCCTCCAGCGAGGCGGAAAGCTCGGCCGCGGAGACGGTAGCGGTGCCGCGCTTCATCACCACCACCCCGCCGGCCACGTTGGCGAGCCACGCCGATTCCACCGCGCCCGCCCCCGTGGCGAGGGCAACGGTGAAGGCGCTGATCACGGTGTCGCCCGCGCCGGTGACGTCGGCGATCTGGTCGCTGCCATGGATCGGCATGAAGGTCACGGGGCCCTCGCGCTCGAAGAGCGCCATGCCGCGGCTGCCGCGAGTCACCAGGAGATACCGTGAGTCGAGCCGTTCCAGCACGGCGCGTCCGGCCTTCTCGAGGGCACGCTCGTCGCCGAGCTCCCCGCCCACCAGCGCCTCCACCTCGGGCTCGTTGGGCGCCGCCGCGGTGGCGCCCTTGAAGCGCGGCAGATCGTAGCGGCTGTCCACGGTGACCACGGCGCGGCGCGTCCGCGCGAGCTCCAGCACGGTCTCGAAGATCCTCGGGGTCACCGTGCCATAACCGTAGTCCGAGACGAGGAAGGCGTCGGCGCGCGCTCCCGCCGTGGTGAGGGCGGCGAGGAGGGACGCCTCCGTGGGGTCGGCGAGGCTCGGCTCGGGCTCGCGATCGAGCCGGACGACCTGCTGGCGCGTCGACTCGTAGCCGCCGGCCATGATGCGGGTCTTCACCGGCGTGAGCCGTCCCTCCGCCCTGATCACGCCGTCGGTGGCGATGCCCATCTCCGCGAAGAGCCGGAGCACCTCGCTCCCTGCCCCATCGCCGCCGAGCACACCCACGGGCAGCGCCGTGGTCCCGAGAGCGCGCACGTTGTTGGCGGCGTTGGCCGCGCCGCCCAGCCGCACCTCGCGGTTGGTGAAGCGGAGGATGAGCACGGGCGCCTCGCGCGAGATGCGGGACGGCTTGCCGTAGAGATACTCGTCCGCGATGAGATCCCCGACGACGACGACCCGCTTGGCACCGAACCTGGCGACGATGTCCTTGAGTCGCTTCAGCGGGAACACTCGGCGCCCTTCTCCGTCTCGAGCCGACCCAGCGCCCACTCCACCGCGTCGAGGAGATCCTCCGCGACGTGGTCGGGCTTGACCGTCCACTCGTGACGCAGAAATTCCCACTCGCCGCGCCCGTAGCCGGTGAGCACGAGCACGCCGGCAGCGCCCGCCGCCTGTCCCGCCGCCACGTCGGACGGCTTGTCGCCGACCATCACCGAGCGCGTGAGGTCGAGGCCGTGCTCGGCGGCGGCCAGGTGCAGGAGACCCGGCTTCGGCTTGCGACACTCGCACTCGAAACGATAGGGTGGCGCGCCCGCCGTCGGGTGATGCGTGCAGATGTAGATCGCGTCGAGCCGCGCGCCCTCGCGACGAAGCTGGCGCTCCACCTCCGCGTTCACCGCGCGGAGCGTCTCCGCGGAGAAGTAGCCGCGCGCGATGCCGGCCTGATTGGTCGCGATGATCGCGGGAATACCGGCGGCATTGAGACGGGAGACCGCGGCTGCCGCTCTCGGAAGGATTCGCACCCGGCTGGGATGGTTGAGATAGCCCATCTCCTCGACGAGGCAGCCATCCCGATCCATGAAGACGGCCGGGCGGCCGGGCGACGGCTGAGCCATGTGCGCAGTGTAATGCCCCGGTCGGGATCGATCAATGAAAATCCTGATTTACTCAGGCTGCCGACGCTCGCCGATCGGCGAGGAGCCGGTAGATTTTCTCGAGCGCGTCCACCTGCACCTCGTAGGTGAAGGGCTCCGCTGCCGCGCGCGCCGCTTGGGCGAGCCTCGCCGCGTCGTGATCGCGAAGCGCCGCGAGCCCACGCGCGATCTCGGGGGCGGTGACAGCGGCGGCCACGGCGCCACTCACACCGTCGCGCACCGCCTCCGCGCCCCCGGCGACCGCGCTGGTGAGCACGGGCACCCCGGAGGCGAGCGCCTCGAGATGCACGTTGCCGAATGGCTCGTAGAGAGCGGGGAGAGCGACCACGTCCGCGGCCGCGTAGAGCCGCTCGACGTCGGGGCGCGGCGGAACCCACGTCACGGCGGCGCCGATGCCGAGCCGGACCGCCATCTCGCGGAATTTCTCGCTCCTTCCCTTGCCGGCCACGAGCACGCGCACACTGGGGTCTCGAAGGGTCGCCACTGCTTCCAGCAGAGGGCCGAGGCCCTTGCGCTCGAAGCCGGAGCCGACGAAGGCCACGAGCCAGGCCTCCGGGGGGAGGCCGAGATAGCCCCGCGCGTCCTGGCGCCACCGCTTCCGGTTGTCCGGGTGGAAGCGCTCGAGGTCGACCCCGTTGTAGACCACGCCGATCCGCTCGGCCGGCGTGCCGTACAATCCTTGGATCTCCGTCCGCCCGCGCTTGGCGATGGCCACGATGTAGCGGGCCGATCGGAGCGTGAAGATCCTCCGCTCCAGGTGCAAGAGCAGACGATGCTGAGGATTTACTTGAAGTCCACCGCGGCCCATCGCTCGGAGATAGGCTCGATGGCTTCCCTCCCCCGCCCGGTAGATGTCCTGGACGAAGAGCCGCTCGTGGCTCTGGACGAGATCGAAGCCTTCCCTCCTCACGGCCCGTCGCGCGGCCAGGGCGAAGGAGAGCTGGCGGAGCACCGAGGGCTGGCCGAGCGTGGGAAGCCGGTGCACCGCCACGCCCGGAGCGGGAAACTGGCCGGCCGTGGTGAGGAGATGCACCTCGTATCCGCCCCGCCGGGCAAGCGCGTTGACCATGCCCGCGGTGGCCGTCTCAACGCCGCCGTGAAAGGAGAAGGGGCGACACACCAGCGCAAGTTTCTTCATCGCCTCGCCAGCACGCGCTCGACCAGCGGGAAGAGCGCCCGCCGTGCCGCCTCGAAGCTGTACCGCTCGACGCAGCGCTCGCGGGCCCGGGCGCCGAGGGCCTGTGCTTCTCCCGGATGATCGATGAGCCGGGCCATGGCGCCGGCCAGGGCTGACACCTGGCCGGGCTCGACGACGACGCCGCAGCCGCTCAGGATCTCCGGGATCATGGAGACTCGTGTGGAGACGATGGGTCGGCCGAGCGCCATCGCGTCGAAGAGCTTGGCCGGCACCTGACCCTCCGTGTCGGGCGTGCGCCGCTGCGGCACCACGACCACGTCCGCCGCGCTGAGGAACGAAGGCACGTCCTCGAAAGGGACCCACCCGAGAAGCCTCGCCCCGGGACAGAGGCTCAGGATCTGTCGGCCCGCCGCGCTCCCGGGCTCGGCTCCGACTACGCCGAGGACTACGTCAGGCCGGCCAAGGGAGGAAACGGCCGCCGCCAGATCGTCGACGCCCTTGTAATCACGCGGGGTGCCCAGAAAGAGGACGAGGCGCTCGCTCCCCACGCCCAGCCGCCGCCGTGCCTCCCCCGCATTGCCCGCGCCGGGCTTCCAGGCATCGGTGTCCCTCACGTGAGGCACGAGCACGCCGCCGAAGCGCTGCTGGAGGAAGCGGGAGGCGACGGTGATGCCGTCCGCCAGGCGTGTGAGTCTCTCGCAGAGCCACGTCCACGGCAGCCCCGCAGGATTGCCCAGGTTGACGGCGCGACCCAGCGTGCCCCAGAAGCCCGAGCGGAGGTAGAAGCCGACCTCCCAGTCGTCGATGTCGAGCAGGAGCGGCCGGCGTCTGATGAGACGCTCGACGTAGCCTATTCCCGCGCTGGCGAGGCGCGTCTTCGACGCGACGATCAGGTCTCCGTCAGCGCGCCGGGAGAGCTCGAGGGCGGTGCGCGCGAAGCCGGGGAGGCGTCGACTCGCCACGCTCGTGTAGCGCACCGGCCCCGCGGCCACGGGAGCCCAGATTCCCGCGCCGGTGCGCGGCCCGATCACTTCCACGGCGCCGAGCGGCTCGAGGAGGCGGGCGAGGAGATCCGCGCGTCCCGCCGCGTTGTCGCTCAAGTCGAAACAGAGCACCGAGATCTTCATGCCGAGGGCACGAGTCGCTGGTAGTGGCCGAGGAGACGCTCGGCGACGCGGGCGCCGGTGAAGCGCTCGTGGGCGACTGCCCCCGCTTGGCGGCCGAGCGCGTGACGGAGCGCGCGATCATCGAGGAGCCGAGCGAGGGCGCGAGCGAGCTCAGGCGCATCGCCGCCCGGCACGAGCAGCGCGGTGATCCCGTCCTCCAGCACCTCGGCGGCCGCCCCTACGCGGCTTGCGATCACCGCCCGTCCGCTCGCCAGATACTCGAAGAGCACGCGCGACATGCCGTCGGACTCGAGAGGCGGATAGAGGGCGATGTCGAGACCGCCCACGAGCGTCGCGGGATCTTCGACGAAGCCCAGAAAGGAGACTCGATCCGCGAGCCCGGCTCGCGTCACGCGCTCCCGCATATCGGTCTCGAAAGGCCCGCGCCCCGCGAAGACCAGGTGAAAGCGCCGGCCCGCCCCGGCGAGCGTCTCCGCCGCGTCGAGCACGACGCCGTGGCCCTTCATGACGCGGAAGCCAGAGACGAGCCCTATGATGGGAACGTCATCCGGGACGCGCAGCTCGTGGCGGAGCGCGCTCGAGCCCGAGGGACGATAGCGGTCGCCGTCAGCGGCGCCGGGTAGCGTCACCACGCGATCCGCGCGGACCAGCCCCGCCGCCACGCACTGCCGCCGGATCGCCTCGCTCACCGCGACCACGAGGTCCGTGGCGCGTCCGTAGAGCCAGCGGTTGAGGGCGTGCGGCCTGAGGACCTGCACGATGTGGCGTGTGCGGACGAGCGGGCGGGGATGCGTCGATCGCCGATTGACGAGGGCGGCGAGCCAGTGCTCCTTGCTCCGGTGCACGTGGACGAGGTCGGCGGCCGCGGCGCGCCGGGCGAGCGTCCGGAGGTCACGCAGGTCGACGACGGGGCGCACCCCCGTGCGCAGAGCCATGGTCTCGATGCGCGCCACGCCCTCGGCGCGCGCGCGGGCCATCACACGCTGCTCGCTGCCCGTGGGGCAGATCAAGGTCGCCTCGTGTCCCACTCGCGTCAGCTCGCGGCACATCTGCGCCGCCCAGTAGGCGTCCGAGGACCAGCCCCGGCACGAGACGAGGTGGACGACCTTCACGGACGGCGCGCGCGCCGCGCCAGAGCCTCGAGGTAGATCGCCTCCATGGCGGCGGCGTGGTGCTCCGGAGCGAAGAGGGAGGCGGCCCGGCGCCGACCCGCCTCGCCCATGGCCCGTCGCTCCGCCGGGTCGGCGAGGAGTCGCTCGAGGGCGCTCGCCACTTCCTCCGGACGGGTGCCATCGACGAGGAGTCCCGTCTCGCCGTGCATGATCGCGTCGGGCAGCGCGGCGACGCGCGCCGCCACCACGGGCCGCGCCGCGGCCATCGCTTCGAGCGCGGCCCGACAGGATTCATCGGAGCCCGAGCCGAGGAGGACGAACACGTCGAGGGCGGCGAGGACAGCGGGCAGATCCGCGTCGCGATATCCGGCGAAGAGCGCCTGTCCCTCGAGGCCGAGGCTGGTCACCAGCTCCCCGAGGGCGTCACGTCGCTCGCCCTTGCCCACGAGGAGGAGGCGGATCTCCGGCCGGTTCACGAGGAGCTTCCGGAAGGCCTCGAGGAGCGCTTCATGTCCTCGCCCCGCGGCGAGACGTGAGACGCAGCCGATGAGCGGGATCTCTGCCGCCCGGAACTCCTCGCGCACCTTGGCGGCGCCCGCCGCGTCGGGAGCGAAGCGCGCCATGTCGACCACGCCGTGGTGGTGGTGAATGCGCGCCCGCGGTGCCCCTGCCTCGACGAGCCGCTGCTCGATGCGTCGGCTCACCGCCACGAGGGCGTCGCTTCCGCGGTAGAGGGTGGTGTCCGGCCATCGCGCTCGCACCGCGCGCTCGTTGTGGAAGCTTCGTACGAGGGCCGCTCGTCCCCGACTCCACCAACCGAGCCAGTGGTCGTGGCTGTGATGCGTGTGCACGACGTCGACGTGTTCACCCGCCACCAGGGCGCGCAGGCGACGGGCATCCCCCGCGATGGCGAGCGGGCCCGACTTCACGTCGAGGCGCAGCCCCTCGACGGGCTCGACCCCCGCCTCGCGCGCCTTGGCCTCGAAGCGCTCGCCGCCCGCCACGCCGAGGAGGGCGCGATGGCCGCGCTCTCGCAGGGCGAGGACGAGGCGCAGTACGGGCTCGGCGCTGCCCGTCCACCACCGGTTGGCGACCAGGTGCAGGATGGTGAGACGGCGGGTCACGGGCGCTCCCCGCGGCCTGCGATGACGTCGTCGTAGAGGGCGAGCAGTCGCGTGACGGCGGCGACGTGGGAGAAGCGCCTCTCCACGAGGGCGCGGGCGGCGCGCGCGCGGGCTGCCGCCGCGGCGGGATCCGCGATGACAGCCTCGATGGCCTCGGCCAGCGCGGCGGGATCGTCGGGCTTCACCAGGAGACCGGTCTTTCCGTCTGCGATCACCTCGGGAATGCCGCCAATGGCACTGGCCACCGCAGGCACGCCCGCCGCGAACGCCTGCAGGAGCGAGCCCGGCACGCCCTCCGTGCGCGTCGAGGCGAGGACGAAGCAGTCCATGGCGTGAAGGAGGTCCGGCACGTCGCTGCGAAAGCCCGTGAAATGCACGGCTGCGCTGAGGCCCTGCTCCTTGGCGAGGCCCTCGACCCAAGCGCGCCTGATGCCATCGCCGACGAGGAGGAGCCGCGCCGACGGATGCCGCGCGTGCACGCTGGCGAAGGCGTCGAGGAGCGAGGCATGCCCTTTCGAGCCGCGGAACATCGCCACCGAGCCGACGACGGGCCTCGAGAGGCCCAGACGGGCCCGCACGGCGTCGCCGTCGCCGGCGCGAGAGAACTCGGCGAGATCGACACCGGCGGGGATGGCCACGGCGCGCTCTGGCCTTACCCCCGCCTCGATGACAAGGCTCCGAATGGCCTCGCCGCTCGTGATCACACGGTCGGCGAGCCAGCGGTAGACCGGGTTCAGCCGGCGGCGTATACGGATGGAGACGTGCCGGGTCCGGACCACGGGAATGGCGGCAAGCCGCGCGGCGAGGCCGCCTACCCAGGCGTCGATCGAGCTATGCGTGTGCACGATGTCGACGCTTCCGCGGTGGATGATACGCGCCAGCGCCCACGCCGCGGAAAGGTCCCAGGCCGCGCGCATACGCACGGAGAAGGTCTCGAGCCCGGCTTCCCGCGCCCGCTCCACGAAGCGTCCACCGGGCTGTCCCGCCACGAGGACGCGCCAGCCACGCTCGCGCGTCCAACGCGCCTCCGTAATGGTCCGCACCTCCTGGCCTCCGAGGCCGGGAGAGGACTCGGTGTGGAGCACCGTCTTCACGCCGCGCGCGCCTTCTCCACGGCGTGAGCGACGGAGGCGACGGAGATCGCGCGCATGCACACGTGATCGATGGGGCAACGCGGGAGGAAGCACGGTGCGCAGGGCGCGGAGCCCGCGAGACCGTGGCTCGCGCGGCCACGGGGTGCGCTCAGGCGCGGGTCGGTGGGACCGAACAGCGTGACCGTGGGCACTCCCACCGCGGCCGCCAGATGCGCGATTCCCGTATCGCCGCTCACCAGACATGCGAGGCGCGCGAGGAGCCGAGGGAGCATCTCCGGACGGTCACGGCCGACGCTGGAGGCGATGGGCTGACCGGCGAGCGCCGTCACGGCCTCCGCCACCGCGATGTCGTCGTTGCTGCCGATCAGCACGGGCTCGAGACCGCGCTCGGCGAGGCCGCGGGCAAGCTCCGCGTAGGAGGCGGGCGGCCAGAGCTTCGACGATCCGAAGGCGGCGCCCAAGTGCAGCCCCACGAGCGGCCCGGACCCCGTGCAGCCGGCCTCATCCAGGAGCGCAGTCACCGCGGCGTCGGCGGCGTCGTCGGCGGGGAGACGCCAGGTCGGCGACCCGGCCATGGGCGGTGCCCCTGCCGCTTCGAGCAGCCCGGTGTACTCGTCGACCTGGTGCTGGCGCGGCGACGGGACGGGCGCGCTGTGCGTGAGGAGGGGGCGGCGCATGTCGGCATCGTAGCCGAGCCTGATCCGTGCTCCCCATCGGCGCGCGGCCAGGGCCGACTCGAAAGAGTTGGGCAGGAGCACCGCAACGTCAGGCTTCATCTCGCGGAGGACGGCGCCGAGCTTTTTCCGGAGGTGCCCGTTTCTCGGATACCGCAGGTGCACGTCCGCCACCGCCTGTCCCGTGAGAAGCGGCGCCCATGGGCCGATGACCGTCACGAGAGCGTCCGGTCGGGCCGCGCGGAGGGCGGCCAGGGCGGGAAGTGCCATGACGGTATCCCCGAGCCAGTTGGGCAGGCGGACGACGAGGACGTGACCGTCGAGGATCACGGACGCGCCCGCCCCGCCGTCTTGCTCCGGAGCGTGCGCCCGAGCGTCTCCATCAGCGCAGGCTGATCGGTCCCCATGTCGAGACGGACGGAGAGCACCCGCAGCGGCAAGCCGAGCGCGGGTGCGTCCCGGAGCCGGACCCAGTCCTTCTCGGTGGTGACGACCCATTCCGCGTCCGAGCGCTGGGCGGAGAGCCGTACCCGTTCGAGGTCCGTCGCACGGTATGAATGATGATCGGGGAAGGCGAGCAGCTCGACCACGGTGGCCCCGAGGCTCGTGAGCGTGGCCACGAAGCCCGCGGGCGCGGCGAGCCCGGCGAGCGCCACCACCCGACGCCCCGAGAGCACGCCGGGCGATTGCGGACGCCCGTCGCCCTCGCGCAGCATCTCCGCGCGGTACGCCCCGGACAGCACGGCGGCGTGCGAGCCTTCCTTACGTAGGCTCCATTCAACCTGCTGCGTCGCCCCTGTCCCCGCTGGGTTGGTAACCACCACGAGATGCGCGCGCCGGAGCGCGGAGAGCGGCTCGCGGAGCCCGCCGCGTGGGAACAGCCGACCGTTGCCCCACGGCTCACGTCCTTCCACGGCGAGGATCTCCAG
>DATGCY010000416.1:0-5395 GCA_035311385.1 Candidatus Methylomirabilota bacterium | reverse complement strand
GTTGGCCTCCTTTTCGTCTCAAAGACGAACGGGGGCTTGGGGAATCGACAGGTTGGTGTGACCACGGGCCCCCTCACCCTGCCCGCTCCCCAGGGGGGAGAGGCGCGCGCTACGCGAGCTCGGGCCAGACGACCATGCCTGTGCCCGAGCGCCACGCGAGGGCCGGCATGTAGGCGAGCACCTCGGCCGGCCCCTTGGTGAAGGCCATGGCCAGCACCCACGCGATCAGCTCCGCCGTCCCGCCCGAGCCAGCCTCCTCCATGCGCTCGAGGGTGCATTCGCGCAGGAGCGCCTGGTGATCCCCCTTCTTGAGGAGATCGAGGAACCAGAGGTCGAACTCCTCGTCCACCCAGAAGTAGCGCGGTCCACCCGGCTCGTGGGAGAGGCCGCCCGTGGCGAGGACGGCGATGCGTTCCTGCCCCGGATAGGCCTTGAGCATCTCGCGCAGCGTGGTGCCGACCTGATAAGCGCGCTCCGGTGTGGGAATAGGCGGCACTGTGCAGTTCATGGTCACGGGCACGAGAGGAACCGAGCCCGCGGGATTGAGATAGTGCATGGGCACGGACACCCCGTCGTCGAACTGCATGCGGCGCAGGTAGGCGAAGGCGATGCGCCGCCGCGCCCCCTCGTCGACGATGTAGCGCGCGAGCTCCGGATGCCCAGGGATGCGGTACTGCTTCATGTCCAGCCACTCGTCGTACCACTCTGCGGGGCCCACGTGCTCGGCCGCGATGCCCACCGTGTACTCGGGCGTGTTGTTGATGGGCCAGTTGAGGAGGTGATCGTTGCTGAACACCACGACGACATCGGGGCGAGCGCGGGCGAGGCGTTCCCGCATCTCGCCCATCGCTCGGAGGGCCTGCTCCTGGTATTCCTTCGGCGCGCGGTCGAACCAGCCCGTCAGCCCCGGCGAGTGGGTCATGGCCATGGCGGCGACGATCTGGGCCATGACTCAGCGCCCCCGCTTCTCGAGCTCGTCCTGGAGGCGTTGGGACCGCGCGGCCTCCTCAGGATAGGCCCGCTTGTAGGCCTCCAGCGCCGGATGGCTGTTCGAGTTGGCGGCCGCGCCATAGAAAAGGCGCAGGATCTGGGGCACGTAGTACTGGTGTACGCCCAGGTCGTGGAGGCGCCGTACATCCTTGTCGCGGAGGGCCTCGAGCTCCTCGGTGCTCAGGCCGAACTCGCGCGCGATACCTTCGAGGTCGGTGAGCCACCGCGCGCGCAACCCGGCGTCGCGCCGTACGTGATACATCATCTCGTTCAGGGGCAGCGTCTTGATGCAGCGATTCACGTTACCCATCGCTCGTCCCCTTCAGGATCTTCGGATTGACCTTGAGGAACATGATCACGCAGCGGGTCGAGCCGAGGTTGCGCACGTCGTGCAGCACGGCATTGGGGAACTTCACGATCGATCCCGCGGGCACCACTACCTCCTCGCCGCCAATGTTCATGTTGGCAGTGCCCTCGAGGACGTAGATGGCCTCTTCCTCCTTGGGATGCTGGTGCATCACGGTGGACTGGCCCGGCTCGTAGCAGGCGATCTCCGACCAGAGCTGATCGGACTTGAAGAGCATCTTGCGCACGCGCTTGTCGGGAGCGAAGTCTTTGAGAGCGTGGAGATCGAAGAGCTGCGCGACCCCCTTGACCGTGGCCACCGCGGTTTCGTCCATGAGCTGACCTCCTTGCCTCGGGCCCGCATCATAGCCCCATCCTGCCCCCCCGGCTACCAGCCAAACCAGGCGAGGCACAGACCTGGAGCAGGCGGCCGCGCAGGGCAGGCGGTCGAGAAGGGTCCAGATGCAAGGCGGCATCCGACGGCAGCTGGCGAAGCAGATAGGCCCACACTTCGAAGCAGGCAACGCGCAGGGCAGGCGGCCGAGAAGGGTCCAGATGCGAGGCGGCGCCCGATGGCAGCCGGCGAGGCGTAGTCTCTCTACGCTGAGCCGGCTGCGGAGGGCGCCAACGAAGCAGATGGGCCCTTATCGGCCGCCTGCCTAGCTTTTGACGGATCCTGCCGTCAGCCCCGCCACGTAATAGTCCACGAAGAAGGAATAGATGATGGCCACGGGCACGGAGCCGAGGAGGGCGGCCGCCATGAGCTGTCCCCAGTAGAAGACATCACCGCGGATGAGCTCGGTGATGGCCCCCACGGGAACCGTGCGCACCTCGCTCTTGGCGAGGAAGATGAGGGCGTAGAGGAACTCGTTCTGGGCGAGGGTGAAGGAGAAGATGCCCGCAGAGAGCAGACCCGGCGTGCAGAGCGGCAGCACGATGCGCGCCATGGCCTGGAAGCGGCTGGCCCCGTCGATGCGCGCGGCCTCCTCGAGCTCTCGCGGCACGCTCTTGAAGTAGCCCATGAGGAGCCACGCGCTGAAGGGAATCAGGAGCGTGGGGTACGTGAGCATGACCGCGGTGAGGGTGTTCCCGAGGTCGAGGCGGTTGATGATGTCGGCCATGGGGATGAAGAGGAGCGGCTGGGGCACGAGGTACGTAGCGGCGACACCGATGGCCACGATGGCCGCCCCGGGGAACTTCATGCGGGCGAGCGGATACGCCACCATGGTGCCGAGAATGAGCGACACCACGGTGGTGACCACGGCCACCAGCAGGGTGTTGTAGGTCCAGGTGATGAAGTTCGTCTCCGTGAGCAGGTCGTAGTAGTGCTTGAGCGTGGGCTGATGCACGATGAGCGGCATCACCTTCTGGCTGTACAGCTCACGGTTCGGCTTGATGGAGGTGATGAGCATCCAGTAGAAGGGGAAGAGCATCAGGATCATGCACACCACGAGGGGAAGGTAGAGTCGTACCAGCCGCGTGCCGAAGCGACGCCCGCCGACCATCACTCGCGCCTCAAGTAGAGGGTGAGGCCGATGATGAGAAGGACGAGGGCGGGCAGCATGGTGAGCGCGGCGGCGGCCCCCATGCCGAGCTGGCCGGCGGACATGCCGAGATCGTAGGCATAGGTCACGAAGACCTGGGTGGCGTTGGCCGGTCCGCCGTGGGTGAGGGCGTACACGATCTGGAAGTCCGCGAACGTGAAGATCACCGAGAACATCGTCACGATGATCAGGATGGGCTTGATGATGGGCATGGTCACGTGCCAGAAGCGCTGGTTGATGCTGGCCCCGTCGATGGCCGCCGCCTCGTAGAGATCGGGGGAGATGGTCTGCAGCCCCGCGAGGATGCTGATGCCATAGAAGGGAATGCCGCGCCAGGTGTTCACGATGATGATGGCGACCATGGCCAGCGTGGCATTGCCGAGCCAGGAGAAGCCCTGGGCCACGAGCCCGATGTTCACGAGCGTCCAGTTGATCACGCTGAACGTGGGATCGAAGATCCACATCCACGCGATGGTGCTGAGGATGGTGGGGACGATGAAGGGCAGGAGGAGAAGGGCACGCACGATGTTGCGGGCCCGGAACGTCTGGTTCATCACCAGCGCCATGCCGAGGCCGCCCAGGAGCTTCAACACGGTGGTGACGGCCACGTAGAGGAAGGTGTTGCGGGTCACCTGCCAGAACACCGCGTCGTGGGCGAGGGTGACGAAGTTGGCCAGACCCACGAAGAGCCCGGGCTTGGCCACCGGCCGATCTTGCAGGCTCAGGTAGATGCCATAGAAGAACGGGTAGGCGACGAAAGCGAGAAGGAAGAGCACCCCGGGGGCAAGCATGATCCAGCTGAACGGGCCCTCGCGCTCGAGCACGCGACGCGGCGAGGCCCGCCGGTCCACCGCCGGGGCCGGGCGGGCGACCGACGCGGGTCCTACGGCCATGGCTACTTGGCTTTGTAGATCTGCTTGAGCTGGCCGACGGCGGTGGCGATGACGTCCTTCGTGGCGTCGCCCCGGCACGCCTTGGCGAACATGTCCACCACCACGTACTTAGCCACGCTCTCGGACATGGCGTGGCTCGGGGGCCCCGGCCAGCCGGGGAGCCGTGACGTCTTCAACGACTCCTTGTACGGGATGTAGCGCGGCTCAGGATTCCACATGGGGTGGTTGTCGTACGCGTGGAGAAACGGCGCGTAATACGCATCGCCGGCCACCAGCCAGGCGGAGAGCTGCTTATCGTCATAGAGCCACTTGAGGAACGCCTTGGCCGCCGCCTGGTCCGGAGCATGGGTGAGGATGGCATGGGACTGGGGGTTCAGCATGTGGAAGCGCCCCTTGGGCCCGTTCGGATTCAGGGCGTGGTCGGTGACCTTGGCGATCTCGGGGAAGTCACGCTTGCCGACCACCAGGATGGAGGAGGCATTGTTGGTGCAGGAGATCTGCTCGCCGAAGAACGCCTTGTTGTTGCTCACGTCGGTCCAGCCCAGGACGTCCTCGAACATCGTCTCCTTGTAGAAACGGCGGCAGAAATCTACGGCGGCGGCCGTCTCGCTCGAATCGAGGAGCACGGTCTTACCGTCCTTGTCCACTTCACGCCCGCCGTAGGACCAGAGCAGCGGGTAAAGCCAGCCGTGATTGTCGCCGAAGCCGTGGCCCAGCTCGAAGCCGAAGGGATGTCCAGCCTTCTTGAGCAGACGCCCGGCCGCCAGCAGATCCTCCCAGTTGTCGGGGAACTTGTTGACCCCAGCCTGCTTGAACCAGTCGGTGCGATAGACCTCAAGCTGGCCGATGTTGCCCCAGGGCAGGGCTTTCCACTTGTTGTTGATAACCACGGCCTCGGTGACCGTCTCGTACCAGCCCCCGAGATTCTTCCCTGTTTCCGTCGCGATGTCGGTCACGTCGACCAGGCTGGGGTCGAACAGCCACGGCCAGTTCAGTCCGGTTGCTGAGATTTCCGGGCCTGATTTGGTCTCCACGACGGTGGTCAGCCGGGTGAGGAGGGCTCCCACACTCACCGGCTCGTAGTTGATCTTGATGCCTGTCTGCTTCTCGTAGGCGGGCGCCAGCTGCTTCACGAAGAAATCGTCGAAGCTCTTGATGAACGAGCTTTCGTGCAGGACGGACATGGACTTTGGAGCCGCGCTGGACAGTCGAGGTGCGAGGAGGGCACCCGTGGCCCCTGCGATGCTCACGGAGAGAAATTCCCGACGTGTGGTCATGAAGATGGCCTCCGCTTCGATAGGTTTGGGGCCGCCGACGGATTGGGCGGGATAGTAGGTGGACGCAATAGAGACTGTCAAGCCGCGGAAGTCTACACGACCACCCCCGACACGCCCTCGTGGAGCGTTGGTTTGAGAGGGCCGAACTGGCCCTCGGTTGGCTCCGCTCAGCAGAACCAGGCTTCGGTGAGCCGGGGCGGTCGGTGGCGATCGGGCGCCACCTCGGGAACTGGTCTCTGGGGGCGGGCCGCCTTCGCAGACGCCAGAGCCTTCAGGTGATAGAACGTGGCGGCCGGATCGCTGGTTCCCGCCTGCTCCACGAGCCGGCTCGCCTCGCGCTGCAGCT
>DATGCY010000415.1:0-4452 GCA_035311385.1 Candidatus Methylomirabilota bacterium | reverse complement strand
GCTGGTACGACGAGACGGACGTGCCGGTGGGACAGCTCTTCGCGGCCCTCGCCATCCCGGCCCTCGTCGACCTGACCCGCCCCTGATCCCACCTGTGTTCTGCTTTCGAGCGCGGGCTTCGCCCGCGCAACCCGCTTTCGGGGGGAGGTTCGGAAGGGGGGCGGCGCTCCCCTCCGAGACTAGGAGAGCGCGCTCAGCCAGAAGCGCAGCTGCGCGACGCGGATCGAGCCGTCAGCGTTGAAGTACTTCGCCTGCCAGTCGTCCGGCTTCACCTTGAGGAAACCGTCGCCCTTCTGCCGCGGATCCTTCTGAGCGACGCGCCAGGCGAAGTGATCGTAGACGTCGAGGACGTGGGAGGCGTAGGCTGCGGCGAGCTTGCGATTGCCGCGGATGAGGGCGAGGTTCTCGTCGTTGTTGAAGGAGGCCTTGTGGCCGAGATTGTGGCTGCCCGTGATGACCACGCAGTCGTCGGAGAACGGGTCGATCACCACCACCTTGTCGTGAACGATGGCGAAGCCCGCGCTGAGGATCTCCTTGGTCCAGCCCGCGGGAGCGGAGGAGTCGTCGAGGGCCTCGGCGGCGATCACCCGGCTGTCCTGCGCCCTGCCGCCCTTCGGCGGCGTCACGCCGTGCAGCTCGTAGTAGAAGGACTCCGAGGCGGAGGGATTGGTGACGCAGCCGCGCACGAAGAGATCCTTGTTGGCCTTCTGGGCCTGGGCCGCCCACTGCGCGACGTTGGGACTGCCCGGGTAGAACACGAGGAAGAGCACGGCGCGCTTGGCCGCCTGAATAGCCGTGAATACGTCGCCCATGTCGGGAGGCCGCGTCTCGTTCTTGGTCGAGCTGGACCTGAGCTTGGGCGTGTTGGGGGAGAACCAGCTCGTGAGCGTGCCGTCGGCGCCGAGGGCGATGGTCTTGGCCGTGCCGTCCCACGCGCGCAGCGCTGCGCCCTGGAGCGCCTTGGAATCGTCCTTGGCCTGCTGGCTGTCCACCTTGAGCTGCTTCCAGTAGTCGAGATAACGCTGGGCAACCTTGGCGTTGTCGATGACGACGGTGTTGTTGGTCTGCGCGCAGAGTCCGGTAGGGGTCCAGTTGGTCGAGCCGAAAAGCACGGCACGCGCGTGGCCCGACTTGTCCACGTAGACGACGAACTTGTTGTGGCCGATCTGGTTTGACGGCAGGAGCCGGCTGCACATGGCTCCGGCCGTCTTGGTCAGCCGATCGCGGGCGTCCTGGTTGCCGTCGACCTGGACGGGAGGCGACTTCGGCGCTCCCTCCGGCCGCACCTCCTGCTCGAGGGCGTTGGACAACACGATGGAGAGCCGCTTGCCTGCCTTCTCGAGGAGCGGCACCAGCTCGAGGTCGTGAAGCTCGTAGAGGGCAGCGTAAAGCTTGCCCCCAGACTTCGCGCGCGCCACGAAGTCGGTGAGGGCCTCGACCATGTCCCCGGAGAGGCTCGCGCGCAGGACGTCGCTCGGATTCTCGATGCGGTCGAGGAGACCTTTTTTGCTGGGCTTGCCCTGCAGGGCGCGCGAGATCCGCTGGGTGGAGATGAGGCCGCGGTTGAAATAGGCGTGCAGCCCGTCGGAAAGACGCGCGGTGATCTCGACCTCGTTGGACGTGACTTGCGGGATGGTCATGGGCACGAGGGTGCCCGGCGCGCCCTCGAGCGGCACGATCTTGTAGCGGAACTTGCGCTGGCCCGTCTTTTCCGCGACGAGCCGCGCGTACACGTCCTTCCAGTAGAACTTCTGGATGGGAAACTTCTCGCACGTATCGCCGGCCGCCCGCTTGAAGCCGGGAAAGACGGCCACCGCGGGGAGTGCCGTCTCTTGCCCGTCGGGGTCGATCCGATACACCGCGAAGCCCATGCATCGCTCGAGCTTCTGGCCGTAGCTCCAGGCCACCGTGATCACGTCGTTGTTGGCGAAGGCGACGGCATTTTGCATGGACGGTCCCCTTTCTCCGGCGGCGACATTACGTCACGCAGCTCGCGACTCGCCGGCGATCGTGCGACAGGCGCCGTGACGCCGTCAAGACGGTCACGCACGAGCGAGAGAAAAGGCGAAAGGCGCCCGAGCCGTGGGGCCTGGGCGCCTCGTAGGCTACCGGAAACCGTGACGCTACTGCGTGGCGGTCTTCTTGTCGTGGTGCAGCTTGGCCCGATCGTGGTTCACCTCGCGACGGTCCTCGCGGCGGTCGCGATTGTCCGCACGGAGGTCGCGCCGATCGGCCCGGAGCTCGCGGCGGTCACGGTTGATGTCGTGCTGATCGTTGCGGACGTTCTGCCGGGCGCTCCGCAGATTGGCCCGGTCCTGTTGCACCGCGGCCACGTTGCCCGCCGCCCTGTCCTGCTGGAGTTGCTTCTCGTCCTGGCGCACGGTCTGGTGATCGCGGTAACGGTCCTGCCGGTCGGTGCGGAGATCCTGCCGGTCCTGTCGGATATCCCGATCGTCCTGCCGCATGTCCTGGCGGTCCTGGCGCAGGTCGCGCTGGTCACGCCGGAGCTCACGGCGGTCCTGCTCCACCTGCGGGTCGGGCGTCAGGGTCGTCGTCTGCCCGTGCACGCTCGGCGCCCAGGCGGTCATTGCGAGCGCTCCGAACACTGCCACTGCCTTCCATCGGCTCATGTCTTCCTCCGTGATTGGTCCACCTCGTCCGACGTGGCGCCGCGGACGGCCGTTTACCGGGAGGGAGAGCAAGCGACGAGCCGCAAGAGTGCACCAGCTAAAACAGGTACTTGGATCGAGTGGGCTGAGGCGGGACTCGCACAATTCGTCACCCACCTGCCCACCATGGTCAGCCGTGCTACCATGCGGCGACTCTCACCAGACCGGAGGAGACGCCGTGCCCACTCAGAGCCCAGAGCAGAGCGAGATTCTCGTTCACCGAGATGGCGCGGTGCTGACCCTGACCTTCAACCGCCCCGAGGCCCGCAACGCCATGACGTGGAACATGTACGAGCGGCTCTACCAGACCGCCGAGGAGGTGGACGCCGACGATTCCCTACGGGTCCTCGTGCTGCGCGGCGCGGGAGGCAAGGCCTTCGTGGCCGGCACCGACATCAGCCAGTTCACGACCTTCAGGACGGCCGAGGACGGGCTGCAGTACGAGCGGGACGGCGAGCGGCGCACGGCGCGGTTGGAGCGCGTGGGCAAGCCGGTCATCGCGCAGATCGAGGGCTTCGCGGTGGGGGGCGGCTTCGCCATCGCCGCCGTATGCGACATCCGTATCGCCACCCCGGAGTCGCGCTTCGGCTTCCCCATCGCGCGCACCCTTGGCAACTGCCTCTCCATGGAGAACTACTCGCGCTGCGTGGAGCTCTTCGGCCCTTCCCGCGTCAAGGAGATGATCATGCGGGCGCGGCTCATCTCGGCGGCGGAGGCGCACGCGGCGGGCTTCGTGCACGAGATCGTGCCCGCGGCAGAGATCGAGGCTCGCGTCAAGGCTATCGCTTTCGAGGTCGCCGCCCACGCCCCCATCACCCTTCGGGTGACCAAGGAAGCCGTGCGCCGCATCCAGGAGCGCCGCCGGCTGGAAGGCGGCGACGATCTCATCGCGCTCACCTACACGAGCGCGGACTTCCGCGAGGGCATGAGCGCCTTCCTCGAGAAGCGGCCGCCGCGCTGGACCGGGAAGTAAGCGCGCGCATGATCCGGAGCGTTCCCGGCCGAACCCCGCGCGTGCATCCCGGCGCGTGGGTCGATCCTTCCGCTCAGGTCATCGGCGACGTCACCATCGAGGAGGGAGCGAGCGTGTGGCCGCTCTCCGTGCTCCGCGGAGACCAGGACAACTACGTCACCCTTGGCCGCAACTCCAACGTCCAGGACAACTCGGTCCTCCACGTCACCCCGGAATTCCCGTGCATCGTGGGAGCCAACGTCACCATCGGGCATCGCTGCGTTGTTCACGCCTGCACCATCATGGATAACGTCCGCATCGGCATCGGAGCGGTCGTCCTCACCGGCGCCGTGGTGGAGGAAGGCGCGCAGGTCGGCGCGGGGGCATTGGTGCCGCAGGGGAAGGTCGTGCCGGCGGGCTGGCTCGTCATGGGCGTGCCGGCCAAGCCCATCCGGAAGATGGACGAAGCGGAGTTGGAGGACATCCTCCGCAACGCCAAAGACTATCTCGACCTCTGGCATCGCGACTACCGCAACCTCTGAGCGAGGTGACGGGCAGACGTTAGATCGGATCATAACGAACGCCGTACGTGCGATCGGGGCGGGTGGCGTCGGGGGAGGGGGTGCGCTCCGGCGGAGTGGGACCCCCGAAGCCTGTCCGCCGCCCGGAGGGCGGCGATTCAGGCGAGCGGGTGACGCAGCTGGAGCGCACCCCCTCCCCCGGCGACGGGCCCCGACCCGGCTCGCGCTCCGTGTGTTCGCAAATAGCTCGGGCTACATCTAGCTGGCGCCGGGGGGAGCTCCGAGGTTTCGCGAGACTTCGAGGTCGCGG
>DATGCY010000414.1:0-4251 GCA_035311385.1 Candidatus Methylomirabilota bacterium | reverse complement strand
TCGGCCTTGGCCGTGCCTTCCATGAGCCCGGCGATCTCGCGGAGCTGGCGCCGCACTTCCTGCACCATGCCGAAGGCCGCGCGTCCCACTGCGCGCATGGTGAGCGCCGCGATCAGCATGGGTACGATCCCGCCCAGGAAGAGGCCGATCACCACCCTGGCGTCGGTGAGGTCGACGCTCTTGAGCCCCACTGATTCTGTGTAGGCCGCGTAGAGGGCCAGGGCCGTGAGGGCGGCGGAGCCGATGGCGAAGCCCTTGCCGATGGCTGCGGTGGTGTTGCCGAGGGCGTCGAGCCGGTCCGTGATGGAGCGCGTCTCCGGCCCAAGCTGGGCCATCTGCGCGATGCCGCCCGCGTTGTCGGCAATGGGGCCGTAGGCGTCTACGCTCATGGTGATGCCGATGGTGGCGAGCATGCCCACGCCGGCCAGGGCGATGCCGTAGAGGCCGAAGGCGTAGTGCGACACGAAGATCGCCGCGCAGATGGCAGCCACGGGGAGCACGGTGGATTCGAAGCCCACCGCCATGCCCGTGATGATGTTCGTCGCCGCTCCCGTGCGCGAGCTCTCCGCGATCTCCTCCACCCGCCGGCCCGAGGTGTAGAGCTCCGTGAGATAGCCGATGGCGGCACCCGCGAAGAGCCCGGCCACCACGGCCAGAAAAGGCGCCGGCCCGAGCTGGAGGATGCGCACGGCGACCCAGCTCAGCGCGATGAGGAGCCCGCTCGCGATGAAGGTGGCATTGCGGAGGGCGACCTCGGGGTCCAGGCGCTGGAGGAGAGCTACGGAGAGGATCCCCACCGCGGAGGCGACGAGCCCCGCCGTCACGATGGCGATGGGCAGCAGCATCATGGCCACGGGATTGGGCAGGATCGATCCGAGGGCGATGGCCGCCACGATGGAGCCCACATACGACTCGAAGAGATCGGCGCCCATGCCCGCGATGTCGCCCACGTTGTCGCCTACGTTATCGGCGATCACCGCTGGGTTGCGCGGGTCGTCCTCGGGAATGCCGGCCTCGAGCTTGCCCACGAGGTCCGCGCCGACGTCGGCGGACTTGGTGAAGATGCCGCCACCCACGCGGGCGAAGAGCGCGATAGAGGAGGCGCCCATGGCGAAGCCATTGATGACGAGAGGCTCTGGCCAGCGCAGGAAGAAGAGCCCCAGGCCGAGGATGCCGAGGGCGGCCACGGTGAGCCCCATGACGGAACCGCCGAAGAAGGCGACGGCGTGCGCCTTGTCGCGGCCGATGCTCCGCGCGGCCTCCGCCGTGCGCACATTCGCCTTGGTCGCCGCCTTCATGCCCACGAAGCCGGCGAGCATGGAGCAGAGCGCGCCTGCCACGAAGGCCAGCGCGGTGTACCGGCTGATGGCGAGGGAGAGGAACACCGCTACCACCACGATGAAGGCCGCGAGGATCGAGTACTCGCGACGGAGGAAGGCCATGGCGCCCGTGTGGATGGCCGCGGCGATCTCCGTCATGGCGCTCGAGCCGCGGGGCTGCGCCGCGACGAACAGGTAGAGGATGAAGGCGAGCACGAGACCGCCGGCGGCGAGACTAGGAGCCAGTACCTGGACAGGCACGAGCGAGGTCCGGCTAGAAGCGGCGCGCCCCGTGAGCTTCGATCTGCTTGAGTGCCTGGTTCGCCGCCTCGGTGCAGGCGACCTGGATGACGGGGAGTTCCTCGGGCTCGAAACCCGACAGCACGTGATCGACGACTTCCTCGCGTGGGCGCTGGGGAGCCACAGGCCGGCCGATGCCGACCTTGATCCGTCGGAGCTGATCAGTGCCCAACGTAGCGATAACGGAGCGCACGCCGTTGTGGCCGCCCGCGCTGCCCCTGAGGCGCAGGCGGACCTTGCCGAGGGGTAGATCGAGGTCGTCGTAGACGAGCACGAGGTCGGGCGGAGCGAGCTTGAGCTTGCGGGTGGCCCGGGCCACCGACGGCCCCATCACGTTCATAAAGCACTGAGGCTTGATGAGGTAGACGGTGTGGCCGCGCCACGTGCCGTGGGCAACGAGGTGACCGCCCGAGCGCTGGAAGCGGACCCGGAGCTTTTTGGCCAGCACGTCCAGCACGCGGGCGCCCGCGTTGTGTCGTGTGTCCCGGTACTCGAGCCCGGGGTTGCCGAGCCCGATGATCGCCTGGGCCACGTCCGCCTACTTCTTGGCCTTCTTGTCGTCGGCCTCCGCTTCTTCCTTGGGCTTGCGCTCGGTGAGCACTTCCGGCTCCGCAGGCGCCGCCGCCACCGTCTCGGCCACCGCCGCCACCGGCGCGGCCACTTCCTCGGCCGCCGGCGGAGCCACCGTGGCCACGGCCTGTGACCGGTCGGTGAGGACGCGCACGCCGTCCGGCACGACGAGGTCGCCCACGGTGAGGACGTCGCCGATGGCGAGCTTCGTCACGTCGGCCTCGATCAATTCCGGGATGTTGCCGGGCAGAGTGGAGACCTGGATCTCGCGCAGGACCATCTCGAGGATGCCCTGGGTCTCGCGCACCCCGATGGCCTCGCCCACGTGGTGGAGGGCCACCGTCACCTGGATGGGCTTGTCCATGGCGACTTCCTGGAGATCGATGTGCACGAGGTTGTCGGAAACGGGGTCGAACTGCATGTCGCGGATGATGGCCATGACGCTCGTCTGGTCGAATGAGACCTTGAGCAGCTGCGTGCTGCCCTCGTGGCCGTGGGTGATGCGGAAGATCTCCCGCGCGTCCACGGCGATGTTCATGGGGCTCGCCCCGCCATAGAGGATGCCCGGCGTCTTGCCCGCACGACGGAGGCGCTTGGCCACGCCCTTGCCCACGCCTTCGCGGGGCGCTACGGTCAGCTCACGAATGTCCATGATGCCTGTGCTCCTTCCGGCTCGAGTTACACGAAGAGAGTCGACACGGACTCTTCGTCGTGGATGCGGCGGATGGCCTCCGCGAGGAGCGGGGCCACCGACAGCACGTGAAATTTCCGGTTGGCCTTATCCGGAGTGAGGGGGATCGTGTTGGTGATGATGACCTCTTCGATGGGCGAGCTCTCGATGCGCGAGATGGCGGGGCCGGAGAGCACGCCGTGGACGGCGGCGGCGATGATGCGCCGCGCTCCTTCCCGCTTGAGCGCGTCCACCGCCTGGAGGAGGGTGCCCGCGGTGTCGATCATGTCGTCGATGATCACCACGTCCTTGTCCTTCACGTCGCCGATCAGGTGCATGAACACGGCCACGTTGGCCCCGTCGCGCCGCTTGTCGATGATGGCGAGGCCGGCCTTGAGGCGCTTGGCGATGGCTCGCGCGCGCTCCACGCCGCCCGCATCGGGAGAGACGAGAACGAGGTCCTTCAGGTCCTTCTTCGCCAGGTAGTCGACGATCACGGGAGGCGCCGCGAAGAGGTGGTCCACCGGCATATTGAAGAAGCCCTGAATCTGGCCGGCGTGGAGATCCACGGCGAGGATCCGGTGGCAGCCTGCCGCCGTGATGAGATCCGCCACGAGCTTGGCTGTGATGGGTACGCGCCCCATCACCTTGCGATCCTGGCGGCCGTAGCCATAGTAGGGGAGGACGGCGGTGATGCGCCCGGCCGACGCGCGCTTGAAAGCGTCCAGCATCACCAGGAGCTCCATCAAGTGGTCGTTCACGGGCGGGCAGGTGGGCTGGACCACGAAAACGTCCTGGCCCCGGACGTTCTCGTTGATCTGGACGTAGACCTCGCCGTCCGAGAAGCGCGAGACGTCAGCGTCGCCCAGCGGGAGCTGGAGCGTCTTGGCGATCTCCTCGGCCAGGGGACGGTTCGCGTTCCCTGAGAACAGCTTCAGTCCGTAGCCCATCTCACGCTCGCTCTCTGTCCGTCCGGCCACGGCGTAGTGGCTGGGGCGGGAGGGATCGAACCTCCGTTGCGGGGTCCAAAGCCCCGAGTCCTACCGCTGGACGACGCCCCAATTATTGTTCAGCTGCGGGGGCCTCGACATGGCCCCCGCACTCCCCCACTTTTACGCCTCCGCGCCCTCGGCGGGCGCGGTTCCTGCACCTTTAGTGTGAACCACCCCGGGTCCCGCACTTCCGCGTTTTGCGTCTCCGCCCTTTTGCTTGCCTCGCCCTCCGCGCTAGACGATGCGGATCGCCGCGCCTGAGTTGGTGCGCACCGCCCAGGCGGACCAGCCGGCGCGGCTCACGCGGCGCTGGATCTGTCTCGCCTGATCCAGAGACCGCGCGAGTCCGAAGACCGTCGGCCCGCTCCCCGACATCGCCGCTCCCAGGGCGCCCGCGGCG
>DATGCY010000413.1:0-2181 GCA_035311385.1 Candidatus Methylomirabilota bacterium | reverse complement strand
GGGCCTCGACCTGATCCACCTCGTGGCCCCCACCTCGACTCCCGACCGCATGCGGACCATCGCCCGAGTGAGCCGCGGCTTCCTTTACATGGTGTCGCTCACGGGGGTGACGGGCGCGCGAGCGGAGCTGTCCGTGGAGCTGTCCCAGCATCTGCGTACGCTCCGGGGCATTACCACCAAACCCATCTGCGTCGGCTTCGGCATTAGCACGCCCGCGCAGGCCGAGGCCGTCGGGAGCGTGGCGGACGGCGTGATCGTGGGCTCGGCCATCGTGCAGCTGATCGAGCGCTACGCCACCTCCTCCGAGCTCGTCGCTCAGGTGGGGGACTTCGTCGCCTCGCTCAAGCAGCCCTTGCGGAGTCGGGCATGACCGCCTGGTTCTGGAAGGGCAAGGGTGAAGCCGAAGATCGGCCCAAGAAGGTCAACATCGCGGAGGGGCTGTGGGTCAAGTGCGACTCCTGCAAGGAGATCGTCTACCGCGCAGAGGTCGATCGCGCGGGTCGCGTATGCCCGAAGTGCCGCTATCCCTTCCGGATCAGCGCACGTGAGCGCATCGCCTCCATCGTGGACGACGCCTCCTTCGAGGAGCGCGAGGCCGGCCTCACCTCCAAGGACCCACTGAATTTTAAGGACACGAAGCGGTACACGGAGCGCGTGAAGGCCGCGCGGAACAAGACCGGCCTGGAGGAGGCGGTGGTGACGGGGGTGGGGCGGATCGGTGGCCACCCCGTGGCCCTTGCCGTCTTCGAGTTCGCCTTCCTGGGTGGTAGCATGGCCTCCGTAGTCGGCGAGAAGATCACCCGCGCGATCGAGCTGGCTATACAGAAGCGCTTGCCCGTCCTCATCGTGTCCGCTTCGGGTGGCGCGCGCATGCAGGAGGGCATTCTTTCCCTGATGCAGATGGCCAAGACTTCCGCCGCTCTGAAGCGCTTGGCCGACGAGCGGCTGCCCTACATCTCGCTCCTCACCGACCCGACCACGGGCGGCGTGACGGCGAGCTTTGCCATGCTAGGCGATCTCATCCTCGCGGAGCCCCGCGCCCTCATCGGCTTCGCGGGCCCCCGGGTCATCGCCGAGACCATCCGCCAGCCCCTTCCCGAAGGCTTCCAGCGCTCGGAGTTCCTCCTCGAGCACGGCCAGCTCGACATGGTCGTCGAGCGCCGCGAACTCCGGGAGACGCTGCGCCGGATCATCGCCTTCTTCGCGGGTCGTCCCCAGCCGACTCCATGACCTATCGGGAGGCCGTGGCCCGCATCACGGGGCTGCGGGGAGGGGAACTGGCCGGGATGCGTCCCGGCCTCGACCGCATCGAGGCGCTTCTGGAGTCCGTGGGCAATCCCGAGCGCGCCATGACCTTGGTCCAAATCGCGGGCACCAACGGCAAGGGCTCGGTATCCGCCATGCTCGCGGCCATCCTCCAGGCGGCCGGTCGCCGCGTCGGGCTCTACACCTCCCCGCATCTCCTCGATCTACGCGAGCGCATTCGGGTAGACGGCCGGCCGATCGGCGAGGCCGATCTCGTCGACGGCGTCGAGGCGCTCGGTACCCTGATCGCCCGGCTCGACGCGACGATGTTCGAGGCCCTCACCGCTCTCGCCCTCGATTACTTCGTGCGGCAAGGGGTGGAAGTGGCGGTGTTGGAAGTGGGCCTCGGGGGCCGGCTCGACTCCACGACGGTCGGGCGGCCGGCCGTGGAGGTGATCACGAGCATCGACTACGATCATCAGGCCTACCTGGGGGATACCCTCGAGGCAATTGCCGGGGAGAAGGCGGCCATCATCCGGAGCGGTGTCGCCATCTCCGCCCGTCAAGCCCCGGAGGCGGAGGCCGTGATCGTTCGTCGGGCCGCCGAGGCCGGCGTGCCTCTCTCCGCGGAGGGTCGCGATCTTCGGGTGGGCGTGCGCAAGGCGTCGTTGGACGGCCAGTGGCTCGATCTCGAAGGCCCCGACTGGCGGATCGACGATGCCCGCTGCGGCATGCTGGGCGTGTTCCAGCCGGGCAATGCGCTTCTCGCCGCCGCCGCGGCGCGCGCCCTTGGCGCCGAGGAGCCGGCCATACGCAACGGCCTCGACCGGGCAAGATGGCCCGGCCGCTTCCAGGTGATCCGACGGGCGCCCCTGGTCATCGTGGATGGCGCGCACAATCCGGCGGGAGCCCGCGCGCTTGCTGCGTCGATGCAGG
>DATGCY010000412.1:0-3247 GCA_035311385.1 Candidatus Methylomirabilota bacterium | reverse complement strand
GCGCAAGGTCTTCACCTCGCGCGCCCACGAGGCGCCGTGGGGGCTCGTGTGGGCCCGCACCGACAAGGCGAAAGGTCGCGCCGGCATCTCCTGCTTCATCGTGGAGCGCGGCACCCCCGGCTTCACCGCGAAGCCGATTCGGGTCATCCGCACCTCGGCCGTCCCCAACGATGTCGTGTTCGAGGACTGCGAGATCCCCGCGGAGAACCTGGTGGGCGCGGAAGGGCAGGGGCTCGACCTCGCCTTCGATCTTCTCGTGAAGCAGCGTTTCCCGTACTCGGCCTGCAACCTCGGGGTGGCGGTGGCCGCCTACAGGATGGCGGTGGCGCACGCCAAGCAGCGCTCCACCTTCGGGGCGCCCCTCTCGCAGCGCCAGGCCATCCAGTGGATGCTGGCGGATGCCATGGTGGAGATCCGCGCCGCGCGCTGGCTCATCTGGGAGGGCGCGTGGAAGGCCGACCGCGGCGAGGACGCGCGCGTCGAGGCCTCCATCGCCAAGCTCTATTCGAGCGAGGTGCTCGGCCGCGTCATTGACGCCGCCGTGCAGATCCACGGCGGCTACGGGGTGAGCAAGGAGTTCCCGCTCGAGCGCTGGTATCGCGAGGCGCGAGTACGCCGGATCGGCGAGGGCCCCTCGGAAGTCCACCGCATGGTCATTGCCCGCTCCATCTTCCGCTAGGAGGACACGCCCGTGCCCACCTTCAACTTCACCCTGGGCGAGCTTCCCCTGGAGGCGCAGAAGGTCCGCGAGGAGATCCGCGATTTCCTCACCCGCGAGCTGAGCGGCCGCAGCGCCTCCAAGCGCGCGCTCTCCTGGGGCGGCTTCGACCGCGAGTTCTCGCGCAAGCTCGGCGAGGCGGGCTTCATCGGCATGACGTGGCCGAAGAAGTACGGCGGCCACGAGCGGACGGCGCTGGAGCGCTACGTAGTCCTCGAGGAGTCGCTGGCCGCGGGCGCCCCCACCTCCGCCCACTGGGTCGCCGACCGGCAGAGCGGCCCGCTCCTCCTGCGCTTCGGCACCGAGGAGCAGCGCCAGCGCTTCCTCCCCCGCATCGCCCGGGGCGAGCTCGCCTTCGCCATCGGCATGAGCGAGCCGGACTCGGGCTCGGACCTCGCCTCCATCCGCACCCGCGCCGAGCGAGTGGAAGGGGGCTACCGCGTCAACGGCACCAAGATCTGGACGAGCAACGCGCATCTCTCCGACTACGCCATCGCGCTCTTCCGTACCAAGGTGGTGCCCGACAAGAAGCACGAGGGGCTCTCGCAGTTCCTCGTCGACCTCAAGTCGGAGGGCATCAGCATCCGCCCCATCATCGATCTCGCGGGCGGGCATCACTTCAACGAGGTGCACTTCCAGAACTGCTTCGTGCCCGACGACATGCTGGTGGGCAAGGAAGGAGATGGCTGGAAGCAGGTCACCACCGAGCTCGCCTTCGAGCGGAGCGGGCCCGAGCGCTACCTCTCGTCGATCCAGCTCGTCATCGAGCTGATTCGCGAAGTGGGCAAGGATCCGGGGGAGCGCACGGCGGCGACCATCGGCCGCCTCACCGCGCATCTGGCCACCCTGCGACAGATGTCGCTGTCCGTGGCCATGATGCTCCAGGCAGGCCAGAATCCGAATCTCGAGGCCGCGGTGGTCAAGGACGTGGGCACGAGCTTCGAGCAGGACATTCCCGAGGTGGTGCACGCGCTTCTCGGCATCGAGCCCCACCTCGCCACGGGCACGCAGTTCGAGCGCACCTTCGGCTACCTGGTCGAGCATGCGCCGTCCTTCTCCCTGCGCGGCGGCACGCGCGAGGTGCTGCGCGGGATCATCGCCCGCGGCCTTGGCTTACGGTGATCCCATGAACGAGACGCAGACGCTCCTCGCCGACACCTGCACGAGGCTCTTCACCGCCGAAGTCACGCCCGCCCTCATCGAGTCCGCGGAGAAGGGCACGTGGCCCGCCGCGCTCTGGCAGCAGCTCGAGGAGAACGGTCTCACCCTTCCGCAGATTCCAGAGGCGCAGGGCGGCGCGGGCGGGCAATGGGCCGATGCCCAGCTGGTCCTCTCCGCGACCGGGCGCTTCGCGGTGCCCTTGCCCGTAGCGGAGACCATGATCGGCGCATGGCTCCTCTCGGCGAGCCGGCTCAGCGTGCCCATGGGACCGATCACGGTGGCGCCGGTGCGCCACGGAGAGAAGCTCACTCTCGTACGGGAAGGCGCGAGCTGGAAGCTGAGCGGCGCTGCCGTGCGCGTGCCCTGGGGCGCCTCCGCGGGGCACGTGGTCGTCGTCGCCGAGGGGGAGGGCAAGCCGATGGTCGCCCTCATCAAGGGCGGCATCGCCAAGGCGGAGACCGACGTCAATCTCGCCAAGGAGCCCCGTGACACGCTGACCTGGAGTGCCGCGCCGGTCCTCGCCGCCGCGGAAACGGGGCACGGCCTGCCCGAGGATGCGCTGATGCTGGGCGGGGCCATGGCGCGCTCCGCGCAGATGGCCGGAGGCCTCGAGTTCCTCCTCGCGCAATCGGTGAAGTACGTGACGGAGCGCGTGCAGTTCGGCCGGCCGCTCGCATCGTTCCAGGCCATCCAGCAGAATCTCGCGCTCCTCGCCGGCCACACTGCGGCCGCGGGCATGGCCGCCCAGAACGCTTTCGCGGCCATGGACGGCGGGGAGGCAGGATTCGAGATCGCGGTGGCGAAGATTCGCACCGGTGAGGCCTCGGGGCTCGGCGCGGGCATCGCGCACCAGGCCCACGGCGCCATCGGCTTCACCTACGAGCACACGCTGCACTTCGTGACGCGCCGGCTCTGGTCGTGGCGCGCCGAGTTCGGCGCCGAGCCCTACTGGGCGATGAAGCTCGGCCGCGACGTCGCGGCGCGCGGCGCCGATGCGCTCTGGCCATACCTCACGTCGCGGTAGCGCTTGCGAGCGTCGGGCTCTGGTCCCTCAGCGCACCGCAGCGCCACAGGCACCGTTGCGTACCTAGGGCCCGTTCTCACTCAGGACTGATCACCTCTGGAGACCTTGACACCTAACTCTGAATACCGCACGATACCGACCCTCGAGGTAGACTCGTAGCGAAGTGACAATTGGAGAGCGCGAGAGCGCGTGCAATTTGAGTGGGATCAAACAAAAGCCGCCGCAAACCTACAAAAGCACGGAGTTTCATTTCAAGAGGCACGCAGCGTGTTTGGCGATCCCTTGGCGACGAGTGTCCTTGATACGGAGCACGTCGGAGACGAACAGCGTTGGCTCACTACCGG
>DATGCY010000411.1:0-38346 GCA_035311385.1 Candidatus Methylomirabilota bacterium | reverse complement strand
GACTGGATGGTGTACATGGCGCTGCCGTCGCCCACGAGGGCGACCACGGGGCGCGCGGGCTGGGCGAGCTTGATGCCGAGCGCGGCGGGGAGTCCCCAGCCGATGCCGCCCCCGCGCAGCCCGAAGAAGGCCTTCGAGTCGCGAGACTTGAGGAGATCGCGCAGCCCTGCTCCCGAGGAGATGCTCTCGTCCACCACGATGGCGTCGTCGGGCATCGCGTCGGCCACCGCCGCCACCAGCGCGAGCGGTGTGATGGGCGTCAGCCCTGCCTCCGCCTGCGCGCGCTTCTTGAGATCGGCGATCCTCGCCTCGCGCGCTCGGCCGAGCTCCTCCGTGCGCGCCCGCGCCGCCTTGAGCGCCTCCGGGGAGAGCCGGCGCCGCAGGGCTTCCGCGAGATCGGGCAGGGTCGCTTTCGGATCACCCTGGATGGCGATCGTGGCGGGATAGTTCTTGCCGATTTCCCACGGATCCAGATCGAGATGGATCACCGGCAAGCCTTCCGGCATCGGCTCCACGTCGGAGGGGAGGGACAGCGTGAAGAGATCGCCGCCCACGCTCAGGATCAGGTCGTGCTTCATGAGCAGCGCGCGGATGGGCGGTCCCAGGCGCGGGAAGGCCCCCGCGTGGAGCGGATGCGTGAAGGGGAAGGAGCAGGTCGAGGGGACGCACTCCGCGTAGACGGGAGCGCCGAGCAGCTCCGCGACCTCGACCATCTCGGCGAGGCCGTCGCCGTGGGCGACCGCATCGCCGGAGATGATGATAGGCCGCTGCGCCTTCACGAGGAGATCCGCGGCGGCTTCGATGGCCGCCTTGTCACCACGGATGCGCGGGGCGACTCGCGTGGTTTCGAGCAGATCGACCTGGCGCTCGGCGTTCAGCACGTCCACGGGGAGCGAGATGAAGACGGGACCCGTGGGATGGGCGCGGGCCGTCTTGGCGGCGCGGCGCACCGCGCGCGGCAGGTCGTCGATGCGGGTGATCTCGTGCGACCATTTCACGTAAGGGCGCGCCACCGGCGGCAGGTCCGACCAGAGGATCGGCTCCGTCAAGTTCATGGCCTGATCGTGCTGCCCTGCGGTGAGGAGGAGGGGCGAGCCCGCCTTCATGGCGTCGTAGAGCATGCCCATGGCGTTGCCGAGCCCGGGCGAGGTGTGCACGTTGACGGCGGCGAGCTTGCCGCTCGCCTGCGCGTACCCGTCGGCCATGGCGATGGCCACCGATTCCTGCAGGGCCAGGATGTAGCGAATACCTGGCTCGCGCGCGAGGCCGTCCATGAGAGGCAGCTCGGTGGTGCCGGGATTGCCGAACATGATCTCGACGCCTTCCTGCTTGAGAATCTCGAGGAAGGCTTGCTTGCCGGAGGTGAAGGGCATCGGAAGGTCCTCCCAGGATGACGGATTCGGATCGCCGCGCGGCGCGCGCGACGAGGCCGCATTCTACGCCGCCTTCCTTGACTGCGCCAGAGTCGGCCTGTACGCTCCCCGCGATGGCAGCGCCTTCCGCATTTCTCGACGCGTGCCGGCGCCGGCCGACCGCGTTCACTCCCATCTGGCTCATGCGTCAGGCGGGCCGTTACATGCCCGAGTACCGCGCCATGCGCGAGCGCTGGGGCTTTCTCGAGCTGTGCAAGAACCCGCAGGCGGCGGCGGAAGTGACGCTCCAACCCGTGGAGCGCCTCGGGGTGGACGCGGCCATCCTCTTCGCGGACATCCTGCTCGTGCTGGAACCGCTCGGCGTCGGCCTCGAGTTCGCCCGGGGCGACGGCCCGCACATCGCGCGTCGGGTGCAAAGCGCGGCCGACGTAGAGCGCCTGCCGCGCGTGGCCGTGGACGACGCGGTGGGCTTCGTCTTCGAGACGGTGGCGCGCGCGCGAAAGGCCCTCGCCGAGCGTGTTCCCCTCATCGGCTTCGCGGGCGCGCCCTTCACGCTCGCCTCGTATCTCATCGAGGGCGGCGCCTCACGTGATTTCCTGCGCACCAAGCGCTTCATGCGCGCGGAGCGCCCGGCCTGGCACACGCTCCTCGGCAAGCTCGGCGAGATCACCGCCGCCTATCTCAATGGTCAGATCGCCGCGGGCGCGCAGGCCGTCCAGCTCTTCGACTCCTGGGTGGGCGCCCTTTCCCCGGACGACTACCGGGAGTTCGTCCAGCCGCACAGCCGCGCCGTCATCGAGCGGCTCGCTCCGGGCACGCCGATCATCCACTTCGGCGTGGGCACGGCGACCCTGTTGCCCTTGATGCGGGAGGCCGGCGGCGACGTCATCGGTCTCGACTGGCGCGTCGAGCTCGGGGCAGCCTGGGAGCGCCTCGGTCCCGAGGTGGCGGTGCAGGGCAATCTCGATCCCGCCGTGCTGCTCTCGAACCCGGCGGAAATCCGGACGGCGGCCCGGCATATCCTCGACGCAGCGGCCCGGCGCCCCGGCCACGTTTTCAACCTCGGTCACGGCATCCACCAGGAGACGCCCGTCGACAACGTGAAGGCCCTCGTCGACATCGTCCACGAGCTATCCGCGCGATAGACTCGGTGCTGCTGATCGCCTTCGGAGGGCCAGGCAAGCCCGAGGACATCCGGCCCTTTCTCGACATCGTCACGGCGGGACGCCGCATCTCCCCCTCGCGCATCGCGGAGGTCGCGCACCACTACGAGATCATCGGCGGCCGCTCGCCGCTCACCGAGCTGACCATGCGGCAAGCTGAGGCGCTGGGGGAGGCTCTGCATCGCCTCGGCCGCGCGGAGGCCGTCTATGTGGGGATGCGGAACTGGCATCCGTTCCTGCAGGAGACGCTGGAGTCGATGCGCGCGCGCGGACACCGCCGCGCCCTCGGCGTCATTCTCTCCTCGCTGCAGACCGAGGCCTCGTGGGAGCGCTACGTGGCCGACGTCGTTGCCGCGCGCGAGCGCGTGGGTGCCGGGGCGCCCGAAGTGAGCTACGCGCCGCCGTGGGCCGATCATCCACTCTTTATCGACGCCATGGCCGCGCGCGCCGCGGACGCCCTCGCCGAGGTGCCGCCGGCCCGCCGGGACAGCACGCTTCTCGTTTTCACCGCGCACAGTGTGCCCGTAGCCATGGCCGCGGGCTCACCTTACTCGCGACAGTTCGAGGCCACGGCCCACACGGTGGCCGGGCGTCTGGGACATGCCAGATGGCAGGTCGCCTACCAGAGCCGAAGCGGCGCGCCGAGCGATCCCTGGCTCGAGCCGGACATCTGTGATGTGCTGCGGGGCCTCGCGGGCACGGAGACGACGAGCGTGGTCGTCCTCCCCATCGGCTTCGTGTGCGACCACGTGGAAGTGCTCTATGACCTCGACGTCGAGGCGCGCGCCGTCGCCGAGGGGATCGGAGTGAGCTTTCATCGGGCGCAGACGGCCAATGACCATCCCGCCTTCATCGCCATGCTTGCCGATCTCGTGGAGCGGGGACCGCGGTGAAGCTCGCCGTGGTGGGCGGCGGCATCACGGGGCTCGCCGCAGCCCACCGCGTGATCGAGCTCGGACGCGAGCACGGGATGCTGCCCGAGCTCGCGCTGTTCGAGGCGGGCGACCGGCTGGGCGGCACGATCGAGACCGAGCGGCACGAGGGCTTTCTCGTGGAGCGGGGCCCCGACTCGTTTCTCTCCGAGAAGCCCTGGGCCCTCGCCCTCTGTCGCCGTCTTGGCATCGAGGACCGGCTCATCCGCACCGACGATCGCTTCCGCCGCACCTTCGTGGTGTTCGGTGGCCGCCTCCATGCCTTGCCAGAGGGCTTCCAGCTCCTCGCGCCCACTCGCCTCGGGCCTTTCGTCCGCTCGGGACTCTTCTCCTGGACCGGCAAGCTCAGGATGGCCATGGATCTCGTCCTGCCCCGCGGCGGCGATCCCGAAGAAAGCCTGGGCGCCTTCGTATCGCGGCGGCTGGGCCGGGAGGCGCTCGAGCGCGTTGCCCAGCCCCTGGTCGCCGGCATCTACACGGCGGATCCCGACACGCTTTCGCTCGCCGCAACCATGCCGCGCTTTCTCGAGGTGGAGCGCCGCGACCGGAGCCTCATCCTCGGGCTGTGGCGAATCGCGAGGGGAGCGCCCGCGGAGGCCCACGGCGCAAGCGGCGCCCGCTGGTCGCTCTTCGTCACCTTCGCGGGCGGCATGGAGGAATTGGTCCGTGCTCTCGCCTCGCGGCTTCCCGCCGACACCATTCACCTCGGCCGCCGGGTGACCAGCGTCACCCGTGAGGGCGTGGGTTGGCGCCTTGGCATGACGGACGGCACGGCCGTGAACGCAGAGCGCGTGATCATCGCCACGGAGTCGCATCACGCCGCGCGCATGCTCCGCTACACCGATCCCGGCCTGAGTCATCTGCTCGAGGGCATCACCTACGCGTCGTCCGCTACGGTGACCCTGGGCTGGCGACGATCGGACATCCCGCATCCCCTCGATGGCTTCGGCTTCGTGGTGCCGAGGGCGGAGCGACGCTCCATCATCGCCTGCACCTTCTCCAGCGTGAAGTACGCGGGGCGCGCGCCGGAGGGGTTCGCGCTCCTCCGCGGGTTCGTGGGAGGTGCTCTCAACGAGAGCGCGCTCGACGGCGACGACGACACGCTGATCCAGGTCGCGCGCGCCGAGCTGGGCGAGATCCTGGGCATCCAGGCGCCACCTCTCCTGAGCCGCGTGAGCCGCCATCCGAAGGCCATGCCGCAGTATCACGTGGGGCATCTTGCTCGCGCGGATGCCATCGAAGGATGCCTGCGTGCGCATCCTGGCCTCGCTCTCGCGGGAGGCGCTTATCGCGGCGTGGGCATCGCGGACTGCATCCGCTCCGGCGAGGACGCAGCCGCACGGCTCCTCGAAGCCGGGTAGGAGAAGCGAGCCGGGTCGGGCCGCGCGGCGTTTTCGCCCTCAGCTCGCCCAGTCGAAAGAAAGCTGAGCGGGTGGGGCGCCCCACGCGGGGCAGATCGCGCGGTAGGGGCAGCGATCGCAGTGCGGTCCGGTGACGGCCGCATAGCTGCGGTCGGCCTCGATGGTATCGATCAGCGAGAGGGTGTCTGCGGACAATCCCTGGAGCGTCTCGGCATCGCGCCGCGAGCGTAGCTCCACGTCGTGAGCGAGGAAATGCCAGACCAGCTCCACCCGTCTCGCCTCGAGCGGGAAGTCGCGCTGGATGCCGATCTGATAGAGGGCGAGCTGCCGATCGTCGTCGAGATCCTCCTGGGTGGGCAGCCAGCGTCCGGTCTTGTAGTCGTGGATCTGCCAGAGGCCGTCGCGCGTGACGGAGAGCCGGTCCACGAAGCCCTGGAACCAGATCCGCCGCCTTTCCGAGAGGGGAAACATCACCAGGCGCTCCACCGACACCGTGCGGTCACGATCGAACGGGTGGTAACGCCGATAGTAGGCGGCGAGGAGCTCTTCACCCTGGCGACGGTAGTCGTCGGCCGAAGTCTCCGCGCGTCTGATCTGGATAAGGCTCGTCCACGCGCGGCTCCAGCGCTCGTGGTAGCCCTCGAGGAGCCGATCGAGCTCGGGAATCTCGCGCTGCCTCACGCCGGCATAGAGCTCTTCCAGGGCGGCGTGCACGTGGCTGCCCACGAACATCTCCGCCGTCGTCACCTCCGGCATGGGTACCCGCTCCACGTACTGGAAGTGGTACTGCCGTGGGCAGGTCTCGTAGACGCCAAGCCGCGAGTGGGAGTACACGGGCACAGGAGACCTCGGGGGGCGGCTACGATGCGGCGAGGGCGCTCACGGCTTGTGCTCGAGAGAGGCCACGGATTGCATCGTCTCCGCGAGCCCGGAGGCGAGGGCGCGGACCCGATCGCCGACCTTACCCACTCGGCGAGGAAGGGAACCGATCCCCCTGGCCACGAGGGCCGCGGTGCCAAGGAAGAGACAGCTCGCCGGACGCATGAGGGTTAATAGCCTAGCGCTGCGACGTGCAGCAGGGCAAAATGCTAAACCCCGATGGGAACGCACCGAGCCAGTCACTGGACGATCGGAGCGCATGGCGACGTAGAGCCATGCAGCAGCAGGACAGCTCGCCCGCGAATCCCGAGTTCGATGAAGCTCCTCGGGGGTGGCTTGCGTGCGCTGCGAGCGTCGGCGAAGGATCGGGGCTCTAGCCGGGGCAGAGGACGGCACCTGGGCCTGTCGATACCGCCTACCCGGCCCCAGGGTTCTCTCCTGTCCAGATGTTATTGCCCTAGGGCATAAAACCCTGGACTGCAGTATTCTTAGCGATCCCGTAAGAGTCGTCCCGGCCTTCGGGACCCTCGGGAGCTCGAGCCGGGTGCCCGTGGCTGGAGGACGAAGCCAGCTGGCCTGGCTGTGGCTTCAAAATTTGTTGTACGCATGGATTGGCAAAAGTCTACCTATACGGAGCGAAGGGCCAAATGCACCTCCCCTTATTAATGTTATGCAGAGGCGGGAGACATTCCCGGTCGGGTCCCCCCGATCCTGCCTCGCGAGCCGCGTACGAGCGGTACGGCGCGGGCTCGTAGGGCGCCCCTGCCATGTGCGGCATCGCGGGCGTCTTCAAGCTTTCCGGAGCCATCACCGTGGGCGACGTGTCCGCGGTGCTGGAGATGCTCGACGCCCAGTTCCATCGTGGCCCCGACGACTGGGGACTTCTGCTGCCCCGGCCCGCTCTCGACGAGCCGGAGATCAAGACGCTGCTCGATCGCGTCGACCCGACGCACGTCAGCACATATCCCGCCACGAGCAGCGCACCCGGAGTCGTGCTCGGATCGCGCCGGCTCGCCATCATCGACCGATCGTTCCGCGGGCGCATGCCCATGGGCACGGAGCATGATGAGCGCTGGGTCGTCCTGAACGGGGAGATCTATAACCATCGCGAGCTTCGGGCCGAGCTCGAGGGCGTCGCGACCTTCCGCTCGCACAGTGACAGCGAAGTCCTCCTCCAGGGCTGGAGCCGCTGGGGCGACGGCGTCGCGGAACGCCTGCGCGGCATGTTCGCCTTCGCCCTCTTCGAAGCACTGCCGCGACCCCGGCTCGTGCTCGGCCGCGATCGGCTAGGCATCAAACCGCTCTACACGTGGGGCGATGGCGTGCGCGTGGTCTTCGCCTCGGAAGTGCGCGCCCTTCTCGTGAGCGGCCTCGTCCCCAGTGAGGCCAATCCCGAGGCGCTCCTGCGCTTCCTCGAGCTCGGCAGTGTGCCCGCGCCCCTGACCACGATGAAGGACGTGCAACCGCTACCCGAGGGCGAGCTCGCGCACGTGGACGCGCGGGGGATGAGCCGCGCCCGCTTCTGGGATCTCGGTGAAGCGGTGGGCCGGGCACGCGCGACGCGCCCGCGCTCGTTCGAGGAGGCGGTGACCTCGACGCGGGCGATGCTCGAGGAATCGATGCGCCTCCACCTCGTGAGTGACGTGCCCGTGGGCGCCTTCCTCTCGGGGGGCGTGGACTCGGCGAGCATGGTCGCCCTCGCCGCGCCCCAGCTCGAGCGCCCCATGACCACGCTCACCGTCACCTTCGACGAGGCCGAGCTGTCCGAGGCCCACTACGCGCGCATGGTCGCCGAGCGATACCGCACCGATCATCGCGAGGTGCGCCTGCAGCCGGGCGCGGTGTTCGACGACCTACCGCAGATGTTCGCGGCCATGGATCAGCCGACCGTTGACGGCCTCAACGTCTGGTGCGTGTCGCGGGCCGCCCGCGACGCCGGACTCCGCGTGGTGCTGTCGGGGCTGGGCGGGGACGAGGTGTTCTGGGGCTATCGCCACGTGCGCTTTGCGCCCGCTCTCGAAGCCGTGTGCCGGATCATGTCCTCACTGCCCCCGTCGACGCGGCGCACCCTCGTGCGGGCCGCCGCCCGCGGCGCGCCCGTCCTGCGCGCGGGGCTCGACCGCGCCGCCTACCTCGAGGACCCGTCCGCCCTCAGCGCCTACTTCCTCGTTCGCGGGCTCTTTACCCCGGGACAGGCGAGCCGCCTCCTTGGACTCTCGTCCACCGAGTTTGCCAACGCTCCCGTCCGGCTGCCCTACGCAGGGTCGGACGGCATGCGGGAAGCGCTCACCACCTACGACATCACGCACTATCTCGGCAACCAGCTCCTGCGCGACGGCGACGTGATGAGCATGGCCCACTCGGTGGAGATGCGCGTGCCCTATCTGGATCACCCACTGGTGGAGCGGGTGATGTCGCTGCCCGCCCGCTACAAGCTCGCCAAGGAGCGCCCGAAGCCCTTGCTGCTCAGCGCCCTCGATGGCCGGATTCCCCGCGGGGTGTGGGATCGCCGCAAGATGGGGTTCACCCTGCCCATGGCACGCTGGATGCGGGCGCGCGAGCCGGAGCTGCGGACGATATGTCACGAGAGCAAGCAGCTCGACGCCCGTGCCGTCGACCGCGTGTGGAACGGCTTCCTGCGTGGCCGCCACCACTGGTCGCGTCCGTGGGCGGTCTATGTGCTGAGCCAGTTCGAGGCGGGTCTCAAGAGGAATGCGTCCCGCGCACGATAGAGCGCGCGGTCTGCGGCCTGAAGCCGCTCTTCCGCTAGCCGTGCCGACGCCTCGATACACTCCGGAGCATGATCCGACCGCCTGTGTATGCGCTGCGTCGGCGGCAGTGGGTGCCGCGTAGGCTCGCTGAGACCTTTGCGTTCTTCGCAGATCCGCGCAACCTGCCCCGCATCACGCCGCCGTGGCTTGGCTTCCGGATCCTCACCCCGGAGCCCTACGTCATGGCGGAGAATCTCGTGCTGGACTATCGCGTGCGGGTGCTCGGCGTGGGCACGCGCTGGCGCTCGCTCATCAGCGAGTACGAGCCGCCCTACCGTTTCCGCGACGTGCAGATTGCCGGCGTGTACCGCCTCTGGGACCATTTCCATCGCTTCCGAGCGGAAGGCCACGGCACCGTCATCGAAGACGAAGTACTCTACACGCCGCCCCTGGGGCCGTTGGGCGCCCTCATGAACCGGCTATTCATCGACCGGCAGCTCCGGGAGATCTTCGACTACCGTCACGGCCGCATCGACGAGCTCCTGGGCGGAGGCTAGCGCGGAGCCATCGCCGCCATGACTTCCAGGCTCATGGGCCGCACGGATCGAAGCTGGCCTCGAGGAAGAGCTCGGTGAGCCCCGACTCCGCAGAGCGTCCGATGCCCTCCCAGATCTCCTCGAGGGCGCCGACGAGCAGACGGTGATCCCTCTCCTCCGGCTCCGGGGAGCTGGAGCACTCCTCGCGAGACGTGCCTCGCTCTAGCGAAGTTCGCGGAAGAACGAGCGCAGGTCGTTGACCAGGGCCTGCGGCTCCTCGAGAGCGGCAAAGTGCCCGCCCGCGGGCATCACCGTCCAGCGGCGGATGTTGTAGACACGCTCCGCCCACGAGCGCGGCGGGCGCACGATTTCCTTGGGGAAGGCCGCGTAGGCGGTGGGCACCTCGATGCGTTGCCCGTCCGCGATGGGCCAGGGGGCGTGATAGCGCGCGTAATAAGGCCAGAAAGAGGAGTTGATGGAGCCCGTGACCCAGTACAGCGTGACGTTGGTGAGGAGCTCATCCTTGGAGAAGCGCCGCTCCACGTCGCCGCCGCAGTCGCTCCACGTGCGAAACTTCTCCACGATCCATGCGGCCAGCCCCGCGGGGGAATCGGTGAGGGCGAACGCGAGCGTCTGCGGCTTGGTCCCCTGTATCCACTGATAGCCCGTCTCCTCGCGCAGCCACGCCGCGAGATCGTCCAGATAGACGCGCTCCTCGGGGGTGGGGTTGGCGGGCCGGGGGAGATCGCGGCGCAGAGAGAGCAGGTTCAGGTGAATGCCCGCGAGCCGATCGGCGTGGCTCACCCCCAGCCGCGCGGTGATGAAGGCGCCCCAGTCGCCTCCCTGCGCGGCGAAGCGCCGGTAACCGAGGACGTCGGTCATGAGGCTGGCGAAGGCGTCGGCGATCTCGCTCACCCCGAAGCGTGGCTGCCCGGGCGCGAAGGAGAAGCCGTAGCCGGGCAGCGAGGGCGCTACCACCGTGAAGGCGTCGCGGGCGTCTCCGCCGAAGCGCGCGGGATCGGTGAGCATCGGAATGATCTTGTAGAACTCCCAGACGGAGCCGGGCCAGCCGTGGGAGAGAAGCAGGGGAAGAGGGGCGGGCCCCCGGCCTTCCTCGTGGATGAAATGGAGGTCGATGCCGGCCACCGGCGCGGTGAACTGGCGGAACCCGTTGAGAACGGCCTCGTGCTTCCGCCAGTCGAAAACGTCGCGCCAGTAGGCGCAGAGCTCCTGCACGTAGGCGAGATCGGCGCCGAAGGCCCACGGGGCGCCGGGCGCCTGGTCGGGAAAGCGCGTGCGGCGCAGGCGGTCGCGTAGATCGGTGAGAATCTGCTCCGGAATGTCGATGCGGAACGGAGTGGGAGCCGCCATGGTCGGGGTCACTCTCCTTTCGGCCGGCGGACCCTCGGGCCCGGGCCCGGCCAGTGTACCGACGACGAGGCAGCCGGGCCACCGCGATCTCGGGTAAGATAGGCGCCGATGCAAACGACTCAGATTTCCTGGGACGTGACCCGTGTGATCTTCGCGGTGGTCGCCATCGGCGGCCTCATCGCGGCGAGCTTCTGGATCGTGCGGCCGTTCCTGCCCGCCACCATCTGGGCGGTCATGATCGTGGTGTCCACATGGCCCGAGATGCGCTGGATCGATCAGAAGCTCGGGAATCGGCGAGGCATCGCGGTCGCTATCATGACGGCGGCCATGCTCGCCATCATCCTCGTGCCGGTGGCCATCGCGGTGGCCACGCTCATCGATCGCGCCGACGAGATCGCGGGGTGGGCGAAGTCGCTGAGCCACTTCTCGGTGCCGCCGCCTCCCGCCTGGGTCGTCTCCCTGCCGCTGGGGGGGGCGAGGCTCGGCGCGTGGTGGCAAGAGGTGGCGGCCATGCAGCCGTCCGACCTCGCCGCGCGCATCACCCCGCACCTGACGGTGATCGGAGGCTGGCTCCTCGCCCAGGCGGGCGGCCTCCTCGCCCTCCTCGTCCAGCTCCTCCTCACCCTCGCCCTCGCCGCGCTCCTGTACGCGCAGGGCGAATCCGCGGCGGAGTGGGTCATCGCCTTTGCCCGGCGCCTGGCGGGCGGGCGAGGAGAGCGCGCCGTCCGCCTCTCTGGCCAGGCCATCCGCGCCATCGCCCTCGGCATTGTGGTCACTGCTCTCGTGCAGTCGATCGTGGGCGGCATCGGCCTCGTCATCGCGGGCGTGCCTCACGCGACGATCCTCACCGCCGTCATGTTCCTCCTCGGAGTGGCGCAGATCGGCGCGGTACCCGTCATGGTCGGGGCGGTGATCTGGCTCTTCTGGCAGGATCAGACGCTATGGGGCAGCATCATGGTGGTGTGGACAGTCATCACGGGCACCCTCGACAACTTCATTCGTCCCATCCTCATCAGGAAGGGCGCCGATCTACCGCTGCTCCTCGTCTTCGCGGGCGTGCTGGGCGGCGTGCTCGCCTTCGGGATCATCGGGCTCTTCATGGGGCCGGTGCTGCTCGCGGTGAGCTACACGCTCCTCGTGGCGTGGGTCGACGAGGACCACCACGCCCCCGAGTCCTGAAGCGCGCGAGCTTCACACTCCTTCACATTTCGCTCGTGTCCGCATCGCGGAGGAGGAAGCCCGTCACGCGAAGTTTACTTGCGTGCCGCGCCGAGGGAGGTTAGCCTCTTCAGCATGCGGGCTCGGCTCACTCTCATCCTGCTGCTCGGCGTGGTGCTCGTCACGCTCGTGGCCTTCGCGCACGCGAGCCCGCCGGATGCAACGTGGCTGCCCGGGGTCTACGACGCCGCCGACTTCGACGACGTCGTCGATTTTCTCGTCTCCCTCAGCGCGGCCACTCCGGATTCACCGCCGAGTCTCTCGCCTCGCCTCACCATCGCTTCCGCCGCCGTGGTCATTCCCGAGCCGGGCGAGCTCCCGCCTCGCCGCCTGCGCTCGGACGGCACTCGTAGCCCACCGTCCGCCTAGGGTCCGCCTGATCGCCTGACCTGCCGCCGGCACGGGCTCGCCTTATGTGCGGAGCGCAGCGGCGGGCGGACTCGTGAGGTTCCCGTCGACACCGTCCGGCTCTCGTCATACGCGCCGGACCCCAGACGCGACAGAGATCCCCACAAGGAGGCTTGGTATGAACGGGTCGGTTGCCGTAACAGCACCGTCATCGCGCTCTTTCCGCGCGTGGCCGCAAGAGGGCGGACACCTCTGGGCCATCGTGCTCGCGGGCGGAGAAGGGCTCCGTCTCCGCACCCTCACTCGTCATCTCTACGGCGACGAGCGGCCAAAGCAGTTCGCCGCGGTGGTGGGAGCGCGGTCGCTCCTCCGCCAGACGCTCGACCGGGTGGCTCTGCTCATTCCCCCCGAGCGCACCATCGTGGTGACCCTGGCCAGCCATGGATCGTACGTGGAAGCGGAGCTCCGGGGCGCTCCGCGCCCGCACGTGCTCGCGCAGGCCTACGATCGCGGCACGGCGGCGGGGGTGCTCCTTCCCGCGCACTGGATCAGCGCGCGCGATCCGGAGGCGACGGTGGTGGTCTTTCCCTCCGATCACTTCGTGCTCGAGGAATCGGCCTTCATGTGCCACGTGGCCGATGTGGCGCGGACGGTGCCGCGACGCTCGGAGTCCATGATTCTCCTCGCCGCGGAGGCGACAAATCCCGAGCCCGAGTACGGCTGGATCGAGCCTGGGGAAACGGTGGCGTGGACGGCGCGCGGCCCGCTCCACCGCGTGCGGCGATTCCTGGAGAAACCCTCGCTCGCGGAGGCGGACGCGCTCTTCCACGCCGGCTGCCTGTGGAACATGTTTGTCTTCGCGGCCCGCGTGTCGGCGCTCGTGGATGCCGGTCGCTCCTGTGTCCCCCTCCTCCACGATCGGCTGAGTCGTATGGAGCTCTTCCTGGGCACCCAGCACGAGCCGTGGGCGATGCGGCAGGCGTGCATGCTCGCTCCCACCGCGAACTTCTCCCGCGCCGTGCTCCAGGACGCGTCGCTCTCGCTGGTGGTCTCCGCGGTGCCCGAGCTGACGTGGTGCGACCTCGGCACTCCCGAGCGCGTGGCCCGCACGTGGCGGCGCCTCGGCGTGGCTCCGGCGTGGCTCGCGAGCTAAGAGCGTGTAAGAACTACAAGCGCGGCGGCTCGGCGCACCGGGTATTTCTTTCGCGGCCGAGACGGTGCGCACGACAGAGGCTGGGAGATCAGCATCTTCGCGCGAGGGCGGGGCCCGCGCGGCGTGGGCACGGCAGTTGCTTCATGCGCAAGCCATGGTCGCTTCCTGCCGATGCCGACGGAACGGAGCCGGCCGCGGACGGCGCACCGCGCTGCCCGGACGCGCGTGATGCATCCGCGCCTCGATTCGGGCGACCTCGCCATCGACCTGGGCACGGCGAACACGAGAGTGTACGTCCCCGGCGAGGGCGTGGTCCTCGACGAGCCCTCCGTGATCGCGCTACATCAGGGCTCGGTGCTTGCGGTGGGCCGCGCGGCCAAGGCCATGATCGGCCGGGTGCCCGAGAACGTGGAGGTGATCGCCCCGTTGCGCCGGGGTGTGATCGCCAACGTGCACGCGGCCACCCATATGCTCGGCTACTTCATCGACACGGTGATCGGCCGCTGGCGGGTCCGCGGCCCGCGTCTCGCCGTGGTGGTGCCCTTTGGCACCACGCCGGTGGAGAAGCGCGCCGTGCAGGAGCTGGGGCGCAGCGTGGGCGCGCGCGCCGTGCACCTCATGGAAGAGCCGGTGGCGGCGGCCCTCGGCGCGGGCCTGGCCGTGTCGGAGCCGGGGGCGCACACCATCGTCAATATTGGCGGCGGGACCACGGAGGTGGCCGTGATCTCCCTGTCCGGCATCGTGGGCTGCGAGTCGTTGCGCTTCGGCGGCGACGATCTGGACGAGGCGATCATCCAGCACGTCCGGAAGGGCCACAGCCTCCTCATCGGCCCCCGGCAGGCCGAGGATCTCAAGCTCGCCATTGGATCCATGGCCGGAAGCGGTCCCGAGGGGGATAGCGGTCTCTCGGTGATCCGTGAGGTGAAAGGTCGGAATCTCATCACCGGCCTGCCCAAGACCATCGGGGTATCGGTCCAGGAGCTTCGCGAGGCGCTGCGCGAACCGATGGCCGCTCTCCTGGAGACGGTGCGCACGTGCCTGGAGCGAACACCTCCCGAGCTGGCGGCGGACATCCTCGACACGGGCATCGTGCTCACGGGCGGTGGTGCCCATCTTACCGGGCTTGACGTGGGGTTGCGCGCCATCACGCACCTCGCGGTGCGAGTGAGCGAAGAGCCCGCTCGCTGCGCGGTGCTCGGCGTGGGCAAGGCGCTGGAAGAGCCTGCCTTCCTCCGCGCCATGTCGGTGGGGTCATGACCTGCGCGGAGGCGCGCAAGGCCATGTCCGGCCTGCTCGCCGGACGGCTCGGCCTGACAGAGTGGGCAGAGCTGGAGGGCCACACCGCCGCCTGTGAGACCTGCGACCGGACCCTCAACTTCCGCTATCACGGCCGTTTCGAGGAGCACATCGATCGGGATCCCTCCGTCGCCTCACGGACGGGACGTCTGGCGAAGCGGGTGGGAATTGGTGTGACGGCCGCCCTTATACTGGGGGCAGTTGGGGTCTACGCCTATCCACGACTTTCCGAGATTCGTCGGCTTCCCGAGATGTCCGTGAGCGCATGGCGAGGCTTGCACGTGCCCGCCGTCGCCGGAGGATTGCTGGATTCCTTGACCGCTTCGGGTCGTCGGCTGGCGTCGGCGACCGCGCAGTTGCCCGCCGTCGCCGGAGAACTGCTGGATTCCTTGACCGCTTCGGCCCGTCGGCTGGCGACGGCGCCGTCCCCTGCCCCGCCCGTCGAGGAATCGAGGAGAGACGCTGCTCCCAAGGCGATGCCGTCGCCTCCGTCGCCGTCGCCTGCGCCACCCGTCGAGGAATCGAGGAGCGTCGCTGCTCCCGAGGCGGTGCCGTCGCCTCCGCCGTCGCCTGCCCCACGCGCCGAGGAATCGAAGAGTGTCGTTGTTTCCGAGGCGATGCCGTTGCCTCCGCCGCCGAGTGCGCGGCCGGCCGAGCCTTCACCGATTGCCTCAGCATCTCCCGCCGCGCCGGCCGCGACCTTGGCATCTCCCAGTCCTTCAGCGACCACAGCGCCACCTCTGCCGTCTCCGCCTGCCGTCGCCCCTGAGCCACCCGTGCCGCCACCACCCGCGGCCGCGACGCGACCGGCCGTCTCGCCGTCCGCTCCGCGTACGTTGCCTCCGCGTTCCGCGGCGCCCCCCGGACCTATTCGATCGCCCGAGCCGAAGACGGCCGCGCAGAAGCCCGCCAAGGAGCCGAGCGTGGCGCAGTCGCCGCGGGTCCAGGACGAGCGCCCCCAGGCCGCCGCGACGAGACCGCTCGCCGCCTCGCATTCGGATGTGATCGCCCAGCTCTTCGTGCAGGATCGGCAGGAAGCGCGTCGCGATATCGGTCTCCTCTTGGCCCGCCTCGGCGGCTCGCGAAAGGCGGAGAGAGAGTCCACGGTGTGGCTGGAAGTCCCACGCTCGCGCTACGCCGAGTTCACGCGTGGGCTAGCACAAATCGGTTCCTGGCAATCGGAGCAGGGAAGTAGCGCGCTGCCCGATCCGGTCGCGGTGACGGTGATCCTCACCCGGTGACGCGGAAGAAATTGCTCGACTATTTTTCATGCTGTGTGCTTTTGCGCAAGCACGTCCTCGCGGGCAATCTTTTCTCTGCTCGCGTTGAAGCTCAGCCCTTCCTCGTGCGAGGTCGATCAGCGGCTTTCCGCCCCCGGTGGGCCGATGCCGCGTGGTGGACCGTGCCGCTCACGGCCGGCCCCGGCCCTCCGCACTAGAAGACCGGCTTCTCCACGTAGGTGCCGAAGACCTCGCGCAGGCGCGCGACGATCTCTCCCAGGGTGGCCCGCGCTTTCACCGCCTCGATGGTGACGGGCATGAGGTTGGCGTTCGGATCCCTCGCCTCCGTGGCCAGGCGCTCGAGAAGGGTCTGCACACGGGCGCCGTCGCGCCGTCGGCGCACCTCACGCAGGCCGGCCACCTGCCGCGTCTCTACCGTCGCCTCCACCTTGTGGATGGGCACCGGCACCGACGCCGCCGGCTCCACGAAGCGGTTCACGCCGATGAGAGGCTGGTCGCCCGAGGCCCGCCGTCGCGCCGTCTCGTAGGCGGAGTCGGCGATCTCCTTCTGGAAGTAGCCATCCTCCACCGCTTTGATGGTTCCTCCGAGGGCGTCGACCTTGGCGAGGATGTCGAAGACGCGGCGCTCGATCTCGTTGGTGAGGGCCTCTACGAAGTAGGAACCGCCCAGAGGGTCGATCACGTGGGCGACCCGGCTCTCCTCTGCGATGACCTGCTGGGTGCGCAGGGCGAGTTTCATCGCCTCCTCAGAGGGGATGGCATAGGCCTCGTCGAGGCCGTTGGTGTGAAGCGACTGCGCGCCGCCCAGCACGGCGGAGAGCGCCTGCAATGTCGTGCGCACCACGTTGTTCATGGGCTGGGCGCGGGTCAGGGTGGCCGCCGCCGTCTGGCAGTGGAAGCGCAGGCGCATGGACTCCGGCCTGCGCGCCCCGAAGCGCTCCTTCATGAGCCGCGCGTAGATGCGCCGGGCCGCGCGGAACTTCGCGATCTCCTCGAAGAAGTCGTTCTGGGAGACGAAGTAGAAGGCGAGGCGCGGGGCGAACTCGTCCACGGGCACCCCCGCGCGCGTCACCTCCTCCACATAGGCCACCGCGTTGGCCATGGTGAAGGCGAGCTCTTGCACGGAGGTGGCTCCCGCTTCGGAGATGTGATAGCCGCTGATGTTGATGGGATTGTAGCGGGCCATGTTCCGCGCCGACCACACGATCATGTCGCGCATGATCCGCATGGAGGGCCGGATGGGGAAGGCCCATTCCTTCTGGGCGATGTACTCCTTGAGGATATCCGCCTGCACGGTGCCGGAGAGCCGGTTGAGGTCGAGGCCGCGGCCCTGGGCGAGGGCCACGTACATGGCGAGAAGGATCCACGCGGTGGGATTGATGGTCATGGACACCGAGATGCGCTCGAGATCGACGCCCGCGAAGAGGGCCTCCACGTCGTCGAGGGTGTCCACGGCCACGCCCTCGCGGCCGACCTCACCCAGCGCTCGCGGGTCGTCGGAGTCGTAGCCCATGAGGGTGGGCATGTCAAAGTCCACGGACAGCCCCGTCTGCCCCTGCTCGATGAGATAGCGGAAGCGGCCGTTAGTGTCCTCGCCGGTGCCGAAGCCCGCGATCTGTCGCATGGTCCAGGTGCGGCCGCGATACATGGTCGGATACGGCCCGCGCGTATACGGATACTGCCCCGGCAGTCCCAGGTCGTCGTGGCGGAAATCCGCGAGGTCTTCCGCGGTGTAGACACGCTTCAAGAGCAGGCCGGACAGCGTGCGGTACTCGGGGCGCGACTCAGGCTGGCGGTCGAGGAAGGCGCGGAGCTCTCCCGCTTCCCAGGCTTCGCGGAGCGCGCGGGCACGGGCGATCTCATCCCGGTCGAACATCTAGACCTCCTTCCTGTCGAGGACGTCGCGATAGAGATCGCGATCGTCGATGACTCGCCGCGCCTTGAACTCCGTGCGCGGCAGCGTGCCTTGCGGAACGATCTCGACCACGGGATGCACCCCCAGCTGGGTACGAAGGCGCTCCCGCGCGCGGACACGCAGCGCTTCCAGCGCCGGCGGGTCCGTGAGATCGGCCGCCGCCTCCACCCGCACGAGCAGCTCGTCCATGGCCTCCCGCCGGGAGACTATCACGCGGAACTCGCCTCCGAACCCCTCGACGGAGCGGAGGGTGTCCTCGATCGCGCTGGGGTACACGTTCTCCCCGCGCACGATGATCATGTCGTCGAAGCGTCCATAGAGCCCCGCGGGCAGGCGCGGATAGGTGCGCCCGCACGGACAGGGCTCGTCGGTCCAGCGCGCGCGATCGCCCGACACGAGACGGATCATGGGCTGGGAGGTCCGCTCGAGATGCGTGTAGACGGGCGTGCCCTCGGCGCCGGGGGGCACCGGCTTGAAGGTGGCAGGATCGCATACCTGCGTATAGACGATGTCCTGCCAGAGATGCATGCCCGTGCGGTGGGTGCACTCGGCGTTCGTCATCCAGGGGCTCATCTCGGCCATGGTGCCCATGTCGACGCAGATGCCGCCGAAGGTCTCCTCGATCACCCGCCGGGTGGCGGGAATGCCCGCTCCCGGCTCGCCGGAAAAGAAGAGGGTGCGGAAGCCGAAACTCCGCGGGTCGATGCCCTCACGCCGCGCCGTCTCCGCGAAGTGGAGGGCGTACGAGGGCGTCCCGTAGAAAGCGGTGGGGGAGAGATCGCGGGCCCAGCCTACCGCGGCTAGGGTCTGTCCCGCGGCGCCCGCCCCGAAAGGAAACGCGGTGGCGCCCAGCCGCTCCACGCCAGCGAGGGCGCCCCACGAGCCCATGTAGAGGCTGAAGAACGAGCAGATCATGACGCGATCGTGAGGTCGGATCCCCGCGCCCCAGAGAATGCGGGCGTGCGCCTCGCCGATGCGCACCCAGTCCTCTCCCCCGATGCCGAACACCGTGGGCCGTCCTGTAGTGCCGCTGGTACCGTGCATCCGCGCCACCTCATGCGGATCGATGCCGAGGTAGTCGCCGAAGGGGGGCACGGCGGCCTGGGCCGCGCGCAGCTCGGCCTTCTCGACCACGGGGAAGGCGGCGAGATCCGCGAGGCTTTGGAGCGTAGCGGGCGCCACGCCTGCCGCTTCCCACTTGCGTCGATAGAAGGGGCAACGGTCCCACGCATACTGCACCTGGGCGCGGAGCTTGGCGAGGATGAGGGCATCGCGTGCGGCGGGCGGGGCACACTCGACCTCGGGCAGCCAGCAAGTCTCGTGAGCAGCGGGAGCGTAGGCGGGATCGTAGCGCGGCGGCCATACGCCGAGATCCACCCCACGCGCGCCGCGGAGCCGGGCGAGGTCGAGAGCGAGCATCGGGGCGGTTACGCGGCGGAGGGTGGCGCGAGAGCGCGGACGCGAGCGACGATCTCCTCGGGCGGCGTGTCCTGTAAGATCACGTCGCTTACCCCGAGAGCGCGGAGCTCCGACACGTCCTCGTCGGGCACGACCCCACCCACCACGAGGCGGATGTCCTCGGCTCCGGCCCGCCGCATCAGCTCGATCACCCTGGGCACCAGCGTCATGTGGGCTCCGGAGAGCAAGCTCACCCCGAGTACGTCCACGTCTTCCTGCACGGCGGCGGCCACCACCTCCTCGGGCGTGCGATGCAGGCCCGTGTATACGACTTCCATGCCGGCGTCGCGCAGGCAGCGCGCCACCACCTTGGCCCCGCGGTCGTGGCCGTCGAGGCCGACCTTGGCGATCAGGACCCGAAGGGGGCGCGCGGTCATGGCTCGGCGAGGAGGTGGCGACTAGGCGCGTGTGCGCCGCATGGCGCCGAGGTCGCCCGCCCGCGGCGCATGGGGGCGGGCCGCCGCCTGCGCGTAGGCGGGCGTCTCCGGACCTGGAAGATTGGCGGGCGCCGGCGGCGAGTCGAGAAGCTCGCGAACCTTCACGGCGAGAGCATCCGGCGTGAAGGGCTTGGAGAGGAAAGCCATGCCTGCGCCGAGCACGCCGTGGCGGACGATGGCGTCGTCGGTGTAACCGGACATGTAGAGGACACGCAAGTCCGGGCGCACGGGGAGGAGACGCTGCGCGAGCTCGCGCCCACTCATCTGCGGCATCACCACGTCGGTGACCATGAGGTGGATCGGTCCGCGATGTCGCTCGCTGATCTCGATCGCCTCCGCGCCGTGACGTGCCTCGAGAACGTGGTAGCCGTTCATCTCGAGGATCTCGCGGACCACCGCGCGCACGCGGAGGGCATCCTCGACGAGCAGGATGGTCTCGTTCTGCGTGGACGGAGTCTCCTTCGCCGTCGCCGGCTCCATCGGCACGGGCACAGGCTGCAGCGGCGCTGGGGGTGGGGGAGTCGGCGCCGCGGACACGGGCGCCGGCGAGACGGCTGGGGGCAGCCGCAGCGGCACGGGAGTCATGGGCGCCGCGGGCCGCGCGACGGAGAGCGGGCGACCGGCCGGTACCGGCGTTTCGACCTGGGGAAGATAAATCCGGAACGTGGTGCCGCGGCCCACCCCAGTCTCCACGGTGACGGAGCCGCCGCTCTGCTCCACGATGCCGTACACGGTGCTGAGCCCGAGCCCCGTGCCCTTGCCCGGCTCCTTCGTGGTAAAGAACGGCTCGAAGAGGTGCGCCTGTGTCGCCACGTCCATCCCGGTGCCGCTGTCCGTTACCTCGAGGAGGATGTGCGAGCCGAGCCTAGGACGAATGCCGGGCGGCGTCGGCGCCTCGCCCGCTCGCACCGTGGCGGTGCGGATCACGAGCCGCCCGCCGTCGGGCATGGCGTCGCGAGCATTGACGGCAAGGTTCATGATGACCTGCTCGATCTGGCCAGGATCGGCCTTGATGCAGCCGAGGCCGGGCTCGGGCAAGGTGACGAGATTGATGGTCTCGCCGATCAGGCGCTGGAGCATGGTCTGCATGCCCGAGATGATGTCGTTGAGATCGAGGATCTTGGGCGCCAGCACCTGCTTGCGGCTGAAGGCGAGGAGCTGGCGGGTGAGAGCGGCTGCCTGATCCGCCGCGTCCCGGATGCCCTCGGCGTTCTGGCGCAGGGGATGCCCGGCCGGAAGGCGGCGGAGGATGAGGTCACCGTCGCCGCGCATGACCATGAGCAGGTTGTTGAAGTCGTGTGCGATACCGCCCGCGAGCTTGCCCACCGCGTCCATCTTCTGCGCCTGCCGAAGCTGGTCTTCGCTCTGCCGGAGCGCCTCATCGGCGCGCTTGAGCTCGGTCAGGTCCACTGTGAGGCCGCGGAGCTGCCCCGGCCGCCCGTCCCGGCCGGGGACCACGCGCACGATGTCACGCAGCCACACCACGTCGCCGCTCGCGCGGAAGGCGCGGTACTCGAACTCATGATCCTCTCCGCGGGCCAGGGCGGCGCGGAAAACGGTCATGACCCTCGCGCGATCCTCGGGATGGATCCGCGCGCTGAAGAAATCCGGCTCGTCCAGCCACCGCTCCGTGGGGAAGCCGAGCACGGTTCGAGCACGCTGGCTCACGAAGGAGAAACGCAGGCTGGCCGCGTCTGCCTCCCACACGATGGCGTCCAGGCCCTGCACGAGGTCCTGAAAGCGCTGCTCCGACTCCTTGCGCGCGGCGAGCAGCCGCTCCTCCTCCGAGAGGTCCTCCACGATCAAGAGGAGTCGCGCGTCCTCCTGCTCCTCGATGCGGATGCTTGTGATGGTCACGCGGACGGGGCGCGTCTCGCGACGATGGGGGAGATAGAGGTCGAAGGGGAGATCGCTCTGCGCCGTGCCCGTCTGCATCACCTCATGGACCCGCCGTACCAGGCCTTCCGCGCGCACGAGCTCCTCGAGCCCGCGGCCCAGCGTGTCGTCGCGTCGGAGGAAGAAGGATTCGAGGAAGGAGCGGTTGGCGGAGAGCACGCGCAAGTCCGCGGCCAGCACGAGCAGACCCGAGGGCACCGAGGCTACGATCTTCTCCGCGTACCCCTTGAGGGTGAAGATGGCGCGCTCCTGCTTGATCTGCTCGCGCAGGAGGCCCGCCCGCTCGCCCTGGCGCCATAGGCTGAAGAGAAGGCCGGCCAGCGCCAGCGTGAGGAAGCCCGCCGCGAAGCCGGCGAGCTTGCCCGCCTGGTAGAAGTCGGCGAGGGCTTCTTTGCGGTCCACCTTGACGACGAGGCCCCAGCCCGGCGGCACGATCCAGCGTACGGCCCCGAAAGTGGGCGCCCCCCGGTAGTCGATCATCTCGCCGAACATGTCGCGTCCCGCTGCCGCGCGCTTGGCCATGGGCCCCAGCGTCTCGAGGGAGCGAGCCACGGCCGTCCCTCCCGCCGGGTCGCCCTTGAGGGGCGAAACGTAGGATGCCGTGCTCCCGTCCACGCGGAAGAGCAGGGTCTCGCCCGTGCGCGCGGGCGCGGTGTCGTCGGTGAGGAGCGGGAAGAGCCGGGTCTCCGGCCGCATGAGCAGGGTGACGACGCCCATGGCCGGGCGAGAGGAATCGACGCCCCCATCGGGAAAGACGGGCACGCTCATGACGAGCATTCGGCGCGCGTCCTTCTCCACGAGGTCCACGTGCATGGTGCCGGTCTGGGCCGCCGTCACGGCAGCCTCGATGTTCTCGCGGCTCACGTCGGCGGCGCCCGTAGAGCGCGCGAGGATCTGGCCGTGACTGTCCATGAGCGAGATGCCGGCATAGTCGTAGGCGGAAGCGACTCGGTCGAGTTGCGTCACGATCTGGCCGTGCACGTCCACTTCACGGGAGCCGTCGAGCATGAGGGAGCGCACAGCGGGCGAGGAGGCGAGCACGTCTGCATCGGCGCGCCGCCCCTTGAACCAGTCGGACAGAAGGTGCGCGCGTCCCTCGGCGATGGTGGTGATGCGGGCCTGCCACTGGGCGAGGGCGGTCTGCCGCTCGCCCTCGATCTGGAACCAGATGAACGTGGAGATGAGGGCGGTGCCGAAGAGGAAGGCTCCGAGATACCCCCACGGGAAGCGCTCGCGCGGTTCTGCGGCGGCGCCCGATGGACGGGAGAGGTCGTGGCGACTTCTCATGCGTAGAGCTCCAAGGCGGCCACCCGCTCGCGGAGCGCGGGTGCGCGATCACGGCTCCGTCAGTTCAGGTTACGAGAGTTTGCACAGGTAGGCAAGAATTCTGACCATCCACCGGCGGACTACGAAACCCAGGAGATGCCCGGGCCCGCGGGCCTCTAGAGATGATTGCGGAGCATGAGCTCCTTGGGGTGCGGCGAGAGGTAGAGCTGGTCCGCGACGTAGGCGACCCCGAACCGCGCGACGTGATGCTTGACCAGCGTGATGGGCACGATCAGGGGCACGAGGCCGCGCGCGTAGTCGCCGATCAGCTCCACCAGCTCGCGCCTCTCTGCGGCGGACAGGCGCGCCTTGAAGAAACCCATGATGTGCTGAAGCACATTCACGTGCTTGCGCGGCGTCGCGCTCACCGCGAGGGCACCCATGAAGCCCTCGCCGTAGCGAGCGAGCCATTCGGCGCAGGGATGGCGCGTAAGGTCGCCCAGGAAGCGGCCGAGGCGTGCGTAGTCCGTGGGGCTATGGGCGAGGAGCAGGAACTTGTGCGCGGTGTGGAAGCCCACGATGTCCCGGGCCCGCGCTCCGCTCTCGAGGAGCGCGCGCAGCCGGCGAAAGGCGAACACGCGGGTGATGAAGTTGTCGCGCAGGCGAGCATCGGACAGCCGTCCTTCCTCCTCCACGGGAAGCAGGGGATACGCATCCATCAGACGCTGCGCGAAGAGGCCGCGACCGCTCCGCGATGGCCGGCCTGATTCCGGGTAGACCTTCACGCGCTCCATACCGCAAGAGGGCGACGCGCGCTTGAGGATGTAGCCCGCGAGGTCCTCCGCGGCGAGGGCACCCGCCCGCGCCCGCGCGTAGGTGTCCATGGCCTCTGTGAGATCCATGCCGCTGTCGGTCGCCATTAGGCGCGGAGCATCGGCTCGGCCGACCAGGCGGAGCGTCTCGCGGGGAGCGCCGAGCCCCAGCTCCATCTCGGGGCAGACGGGGACCCACGTGAAGTGACGCGAGAGAGGGCCGGTGATGTAGGCGTCCTTGCGGTGGCCGCCATCGTAGCGCACGGCCTCGCCGAGCAGGCAGGAGGAGATGCCAATCCTGATCTCGAGGTCGGGCGACCGCCAGGCGGGAGAGGAGTCGGGCTCGCGCGGATCCTTCACCATGCGGTATTGTATCGGACATGCCAACCATCGACGCCGGGCGCCTCGAGAGCCTGTCCACTCGCATCTTCGAACGACTGGGTGCCCCCTCCGCCGACGCCTCCTGGATCTCGCGTCTCCTCGTCCTCGCCAACCTGCGCGGGCACGACTCTCACGGCGTGATCCGTATCCCCCAGTACGCCGAGGGCGTGAGGACGGGTAGCATCGATCCGAAGTCGCCCATTACCGTGTTGGCGGAGACGCCGGTAACGGCTCGTCTCGATGGCGGTCGAGGCTTCGGCCAGGTGGTGGCGCGGCGTGGGACGGAGATGGCCATCGCGAAGGCGAGGGCTTCCGGTCTCGCCGCGGCCGTGCTGTCGCGCACCACGCACGTGGGCCGCCTGGCCGACTACGCGGAGATGGCCGCGCGACAGGGGCTGGTCGGCATGCTGTGGGTCAACGCCGTGCACGGCCTCAACGTGGCGCCCTGGGGTGGCGCGGCTCGTCGCCTCGGCACCAATCCACACGCCATCGGGATCCCGGGCCAGAGCGGCCCCGCCATGGTCCTCGACTTCGCCACGAGCGTAGTTGCCGAGGGGAAGATGCGCGTGAAGAAGAATCGCAAGCAGCAGGCGCCGCCCGGTTGGTTCATCGACGCCGAGGGCCGGCCCGCCACCGATCCCGAGATCTTCTACGGCGATCCCGTCGGCTCGCTGCTCACCGCGGGCGAGCACAAAGGCTTTGGGCTCTCCCTCGCCGTGGAGATCCTGGGCGGCATCCTCTCCGGCACGGGAGCGGCGGGGCCCGGGTCCGGCCTCTTCGCCAATGGCACCCTCATCATCTGTCTCGACGTGGAGCGCTTCATCCCGCTCGCCAACTTCCACGCGCAGGTCGCCGACCTCTTCGGCTTCGTGAAATCGGCGCCGCTCGCGCAGGGCTCGAAGGAAATCCTCATTCCCGGCGAGCCGGAGGCGAGGCTCGAGGCGGAGCGACGGCGTGACGGCGTGCCCGTGGAGGACGAAACCTGGACCCAGATCGAGCGCGTCGCCGCCGAGGTCTCCGCGAGGTAGCCTCTCCTAACACGGCGGGCGGGGCCGGGGAGCTTCCCCCTAGACCACGCTGAGTCGCCCTCCGCGTGGCCACTCTCGCGAGCCACGAGATTGTGGCTCACGCTTCGAAAAAGCTCCCCAGACGATACGGGTCTAGGGGGAAGCCCCCCGACCTCTCCCCGCGGTGAAACCTCGCACTACCATTTAATCCCCACCAAAAGCAGTGGCGGCGCCGATTCTGGCCGTTGGCGCGCGGAGAGGGCGGCGCTGGGGGGTGCGCTCCCTCCCCAGACCCGTATCTTCTGGGGAGCTTCTCCGAAGCGGAAGACTAAAGTCTCGTGGCTCGCAAGAGTGGCCGAGGGGAGCGCGACTCAGCGTGGTCTGGGGAGGGAGCGCACCCCCCGCGTCGCCCGTGAACCAGCAGCACCGCGACCCAACCAGCGGCGCCGCGACTAAGGGAACAGACGCTCGAAGTTCTGGTAGGCGATCTTCTCGGCGACGTCGGGAGGGAGTTGCTGGAGGAATCGACGCGCCTCCGACGACATGCCCACCACCTGCTCCCATCGCGACGTGGTCCACGTATCGCTCCCCAGCATGAAGCGATCCGCATGGCGAATCAGGAGCGCCCGCCAAGCAGGGTCCAGGGTGCCGCCCGGTGCCACGTCGCCGTAGCGATAGGAGAGATCGGCCCAGAGATTGGGCTGCCTGTCCATCAGCTGGCCCACGGCGGCGGGGCCCGAGGACATGCCGGCGTGTGCCCAGATGATCTTCGACTGCGGCTCGATGGCGAACAGCTCGACCACCGCCGCCTCGTCCGAGTGCGCCTGGAGATAGAGACCACGCTGCACCGCGATCTCCGTGATGCGCTTCAGCACGGGATTGCGGTGGCCCGAGCCGCTGATGTGGAACTCGCCGATGCCCTTGTGAACGCCCCGAGCCAGGCGCTGCTCGAGATAGGGGATGATCGACGGATCACGGTACCACGTGCTCATGTCGTCACGCGTCCGGTAGGGGCGCAGCATGGGCACCACGCGCTTGGGATCCCGGTCGTAGAGCTTCAGCGTCCCGTCGTCGGGCGTGCTCGATACGAGGGCGCGCCGGATCCCCGCCCGATCGAGGATGGCCACCACCTGATCCGGGGAGTAGACGCTCCAGTCGGGCGCGCTGTAGTGGATGTGGGCGTCGGCGAGCGGCGCATCGGCGGCAAGGGTGGGGGACACGGGCCCGGCCATGAGCAGGAGCGCGAGAGCGAGGGCGATCCGGCGAATCATTGACCGGGAGCCTATCACAACTTAGGATGCCCGGCGGGGAGGCCTGCCATGCTCGACGCGGTCGGCATGAACGAGATCAATAAGATCTTCGCCGTTATCGATGCCATGGGTGTGCATCGCGAGCACGTGGTCATCCCGCTCGGCACGGGCAAGGGCCGTGTGCGACGACTACCTAGCGGCAAGCTCGAGATCATCGTGGACGCCGAGACGCCCATCGACGAGTGGCTCAAGGGCCTGCCTGACCTGATTCGCGCCGCCCAGTCCGCGTGACAGCGGCGCCCCGGCGCCTCTCCTTCCTTCCGCTCCTCGCCGTCGTCTTCTTCAACGTGAGCGGCGGTCCGTATGGGATCGAGGACGCCGTCTCCGTTTTCGGCCCCGGTCTCACCCTCCTCCTCCTCGCCCTCACCCCCGTGCTCGTCGCCCTCCCCATCGCGCTCGCCATGGCGGAGATGGGAGGCGCCTTGCCCGAGGAGGGCGGCTACGTCACCTGGGTGCGCCGCGTCTTCGGCCCCTTCTGGAGCTTCCAGGTTGGCTGGTGGAGTTGGGTCAACAGCTTCGTGGATGTCGCGGTGTATCCCGCGCTCTTCGCCGACTACCTGCGGTTCTGGCGTCCCGAGATGACGGCGCTCGAGCGCTGGCTGATCGCGCTTGCCTTCATCTGGCTCCTCACCGCCGTGAATCTAGCCGGCATCCGGGTCACGGGATGGGGCGCGGTCGCCCTCGCCGTGGGCGCTCTGGCGCCCATCCTCGCCCTCATCGGCGTGGCCGTGGCTCGGGCGCACGCCGCGCCGTGGGCCCCCTTCGCTGCACCGGGGCACGGGCTCTGGAGCGGCCTCGGTGTCGGCATTGCGGTCATGATGTGGAACTACTCCGGCTGGGACACGCCCAGCACGGTGCTGGGGGAGACGCAACGGGCGGAGACGGCATATCGCCGGGCGCTGTGGTGGGCGCTGCCCTTGATCGGTCTCGCGAACATCGTGCCTGTGGCGGCGGTGCTCTCGGCAACAGGAGACTGGCAGCGCTGGCAGACGGGCTACTGGCCCGTCGTCGCCGCGGTGATCGGGGGACCGGTCCTCGCGCACGCCGTGGTGACGGGCGCGGTGCTCGCTTCGGCCGGGCTTTTCCTCTCCCTCGTGCTTACGAACTCCCGTCTTCCTTATGCCCTCGCGCTCGACGGCCAGCTCCCGCGCTGGCTGACACGGACCCAGGAGCGCACCGGCGTGCCCTGGGCCGCCGTGCTCGCTTCGAGCGTGGTGTACAGCGTCTTCGCAGTGGCCTCGTTCAAGGACCTGATCGTGCTGAATGTGTGGCTGTACTCCCTCACGCTCCTCCTCGAGCTGGCGGCCTTCGTCGCCCTCCGTCTCCGGGAACCGCGGCTGGCGCGGCCCTGGCGCGTAGGCGGGGGAGCCCTCGGCCTGTGGATCACGGCGCTATTGCCGTCGGCGGCAGCCGCCTTGGCCATGGCAACGGCGGGCTGGAAGAACACCGCGGCCGGCGTGACCGCGGCGCTCACCGGCCCCGCGCTCTGGCTCTGGCGGACCCGAGGCGGTGGACCTCACTAGCTCCTGGATTCCTCTAGCTTAACGGGCGGCCAGCTCCGCGACGGCTTCGAGGGCGCTCCGGCGCGGGGGCGCCGGCGCGATGTCGAGGCCGAGTCCGCGCGCGGTCCTCCACGTCAGGGCGCGATACGCGCGATCCTCGAGGAGCCCGCCGGCCCAGCTCACGGTGACGGGCGTCTCCAGAGCCGCGGATCGCGTGGCGGCGCGAATGCCGAGGGCGAGAGCGAGGCTGCCCCGCGCCACCACGGCCCGCGCGGCCCCGTCGCCCTGACGACCGAGACGCAGCACGCGTGGAGCGAGGGCGGCGATGCGGGCGACCGCGTCGGACGACACGGCGAGGCGGCGCGCACGCATCGGATTGGTGGCGGCGAGCCAGTCCCGCCCGAGCGCGAAGGCCGAGCCGCCGTCGCCGAAGAGCGGCCCGAGCCCGCCTGCGCGCACCCAGCGTCCGGACTCGGATCGCGCGAGCACGATCGAGCCCGTGCCCGCGAGCACGAGCAGACCCGCGCGCTCACCGATGGCCCCGCGATACGCCGCCTCCACGTCCGACAGCACGTGCACGCGCCGGGCGAGACCGCCGAGTCGTCGCACGGCGGCGCGTCGCTCGCTCGGGGTCCACACCCCGCGCGTGGCGACTACGAGATGCTCCACGCTCGGCGCGCGGAGCCGCCGCCGGCGCCAGAGGGCGCGAAGACTCGCGGCGATGTCACGCGTAGCCCGGCTCGTGACCGTCCAGCGCTGCCCGGCGCCGTTCTCCGCGAGGACACGCAGCCACGTGCCGCCCGCGTCCACCCCCACCGTCCATGTGCGCGCCATGGCAGGCATTTTCTCTCGGAGGACGGCGGCTCGGCAGCGAATTGTGGCTTCCTTCCGGGAGGATCACATTCGTGCGAAACTGAGCGCTCGTCTCTTGGAGAGCCCACGCAGGGAAGGAGGACCCATGCTGAATCTCATTCTGTCGGTGTTGCTGGCCTCGACCGCCGCGGCAGGAGGTCCCACCGAGACGGTGCAGAACGCGGTGAAGCAGGTCTTCTTCCAGGAGGGCGGGACGGAGATCAAGAGGGTCTCGACGTCGGAGCGGCGGGCCGACATCCGGCGTGTGGCGGAGAGTCTCTTTGATTTCCAGGAGATGTCCCGGCGCGCGCTGGGCCCGACCTGGGACAGCGTGTCTCCCGCCGACAAGGAGGAGTTCGTCAAGCTGTTCACCAACCTCATCGCCAACTCCTACATGGGCAAGATCGAGCAGTACACAGGCGAGCCCATCAGGTACGAGAGCGAGCAGGTGGACGGCAATGACGCCTCCGTGCTCTCCACCGTGGTTACGCCCAAGGGCGCGCAGATCGGGATCGAGTACAAGCTCTATCGCGTGCAGGACCGCTGGGCCGTTTACGACGTGAAGGTGGATGGGGTCAGCCTCGTCGGCAGCTACAAGGCTCAGTTCACGCGTCTCCTTCAGCGCGGCTCATTCGCCGACCTGCTGAAGCAGCTCCGGCAGAAAGCCGGCTCGTAGTTCTTCGGCGATCCCGCGGCTGTGGGCCATAATGGCATGAGCCCATGGCCGAGTCCGCGGGATCCGCACTCACGTGGCCCGACTTCGCCATCCTGGCGGCGTCGTTGGCCGCCCTCGTCCTCATCGGCGGCGCCTTCAGCCGCGAGCAGCAGGCCACCGAGGATTTCTTCCTGGCCCGCCGGCGTATCCCGTGGTGGGCGGCCTGCCTCTCCTTCCTGGCCACGGAGATCAGCGCGGTCACCATCATCTCGGTGCCCGCCACCGCCTATAGCGAGAACTGGGAGTACGGCCAGTTCTTCATAGGCTCGAGCTTGGCCAAGCTCGCGGTGGCCTTCCTCTTCATCCCCGCCTTCTACCGGTTCAACTGCACCACCATCTACGAATTCCTGCTCTTCCGCTTTGGCCAAGCGAGCCAAGTCACGAGCTCGATCTTCTTCTTCATCACCCGCCTGCTCGGCTCGGGCGTGCGGCTCATGGCGGCTGCCCTCGCGGTGGCGGTGCTCATCGGCTGGCCCCTGTGGGCGACCATCACCCTCTTCACCGTGGTGTCCATCGCCTACATCGGCCTGGGCGGCGTCAAGGCCGTGGTGTGGACCAACGTCTTCCAGGCGAGCATGTTCCTCGTGGGCGGTGCGCTCACCGTGGGCTTTCTCTTCTGGCGCATCGACGGCGGGGTAGGCGCCATGCTCGGCACGGCCGCCGAGGCCGGCCGGCTCAGCGTGATCAACTGGGGGCCTGCGCCCGGGGCGCCCGATTTCTGGCACCGAGTGCTCACCGACCCCAACATCTTCTGGCTAGCCATCCTGAACGGCTTCGTGGGCTCCATGGCCGCCTTCGGCACGGACTTCGATCTCATGCAGCGTCTCCTCACCGTGGAGACGCGGGGGGAGAGCCAGCGCACGCTCTCCCTCACGCCTCTCGGCACCCTGGTCACGCTCCTCCTGTATCTCGCCATCGGCGCGGGGCTCTTCACCTACTATGCCCAGCATCCGGGGGTCTCCCTCCCGCGGCCCGACGAGATCTTTCCCTACTTCATCCGCACGGTGATGCCCGTGGTGCTCCGCGGCGTGATGCTGACGGCCATCGTGCTCGCCTCCATCGACTCGCCTCTGGGCTCGCTCTCCGCCTCCTTCGTCACCGACATCTATCGGCCGCTCATCGCCCCTGGTCGCACCGATCGCCACTATCTCTTGGTCTCTCGCGTAGCCGTCGTCGGCTTCGGCCTCGCCTTGGCGGCACTCGCTTGGGGCTTCTCCTTCTTCGACAAGATCCTCTGGCTCGCCTTCAAGATCGCCGGGGTGACCTTCGGCTCCCTCCTCGGCGTCTTCCTCCTGGGGCTCCTCACCCGGCTGCGGGCGAATCACGCCAACGTGGTCGCCATGATCGTCATGGCCGTGGTCAATCTCGTGCTCCTCGTGCTCTCCGAGGCCGGCGTCATCGCCTTCGCCTGGTCGTGGCTGGTCATCCTGGGCACGCTGGGCACCATGGTGCTAGCGCCGCTGCTCTCCCCGGTGCTGGATCGCGGCCGTCATCTCCGACCCGAGGCGAATCCCGCGCGGTAAGATCTGGGCGTGGACGCCGAGGCTCAGCCGGACGACGCTCGCATCCGCCTCCGCGCCGGTCTCGCGTCCCTGATCGTGGCTGGCTTGCTCCTGGCCGCCAAGTACCAGGCCTATCGAATGACCGGCTCGGCGGCCGTGCTCTCCGACGCGCTGGAGTCCATCGTGAACGTGGTCGCGGCTGTCTTCGCCCTGGGCGGGCTCGTCTTCGCGGGCCGTCCCGCCGACCGCAATCATCCGTACGGGCACGGCAAGATCGAGTTCTTCTCCGCGGCCTTCGAGGGCGGGTTGATCGCCTTCGCCTCCGTCCTCGTCGTGTACGGCGCGCTGCGCAGCCTGATCCGGGGACCCGAGGTGCGTCAGATCGGGGTCGGGATCCTCATCGTGCTCGCCTCCGCTCTCGTCAACCTCGCCCTCGGCGTGTACCTGCTGCGCACCGGTCGGCGGCACCGCTCGCTCACCTTGGCCGCCGACGGCCAGCATGTGCTCGCGGATGTCTGGACGAGCGGCGGCATCGTGCTGGGCCTCGGCCTCGTCAACCTCACCGGGTGGGCCTGGCTCGATCCGGTGGTCGCTCTGCTCGTCGCCCTCTGGCTCATGTGGACGGGCTTCGGGCTCGTGCGTCACGCGGCGGGCGGGTTGCTCGACGAGGAGGACCCTGCGCTCCTCCGTCGCGTGCTCGCCGCGCTCCAACGCTACCTCGGCAACGGCATCATCCGCGTGCATCATCTGCGGGCTATCCGATCGGGACGCTTCCAGCACGTGGAAGCGCACCTGGTGGTGCCGGAGTTCTGGAGCGTGGAGCGCGCCCACGATCTCTCCGAGGAGGTGGCGGCGCGCGTCATGCGGGACATGGGGGCGGAGGGCGAGATGGTGTTCCACACCGATCCGTGCCATCGCCTCTACTGCGCCGTGTGCGATCTCAGAGACTGCCCGGTTCGCCGTGAGCCGTATCGCGAGACGACCGTGATGACGCTCGAGGAGGCGGTGCGGCCGGACCTGCCGCGAGTGGCCCCCGGAGCGTAGCCAAACTTTACGATTTCGAAGCGCTCGTGGTCGTACGGTCGCGCAACACCCGATGTTTCCAGCATTCGCTTCGACGGTACGGAAGATGCTTTGTATACGAGGTGAAGGAGCAAGTGTCGGGCGGGTTGTCGAAAGCACACGGCACGGACCTCGGAGGGAGGAAGACATGAAGCGGACGCAGGAAGGAGTGACGACGGGTCGCAGCAAGATCGACGAGCTCGACATCCATTTGCTGACCAACCTCGAAGAGCGACAGGATCGGCTCTACGCGATCCTGAGCAAGACCACGCGCTACCGGAACATCCTCGGTGGCGAGGTGAAGAAGCTTCGGGCAGGCAGTGCGCCGGAGATGATCCGGCCCCTGGTCGCCCAGTGGGATCACTTGCGCCGGGAGATCAAGCGCCTGGCCCAGGAACTGTAAACCGCTCAATCCGTTTCCTCTCCTGAGCGCTCCCGCGGGGTTGCCGGGGGCGCTCGGGAGCGGGTAGTCTCGTCGGCGTGGAGTTGGTGCTCGGGATCTCCGCCGGCCTTGCCCTCAGCACCGCGGCGGGCCTGCGCGTGTTCGTTCCCCTCCTGATCACCTCCGCTGCCGCTCGACTCGGTTTCCTCACCCTCACCCCCGGGATGAGCTGGCTCGGCTCCGACGCCGCCCTGGTCGCCTTGGCCACGGCGGCCGCGGTGGAAATCGCCGCCTACTACGTGCCCTGGCTCGACCACCTCGTGGACATGGTGGCGGGTCCGGCGGCGGTCACCGCGGGCATCATCGAGATGGCGGCGGTAACGCCGGAGCTTCCGCCGCTCGTGCGCTGGACGATCGCCGTCCTGGCTGGCGGCGGCGTCGCCGGGCTCGCGCAGCTCGGTACGACACTTCTCCGCCTCAAGTCCTCCGCACTGACCGCAGGGCTCGGCAATCCCGTGGTGGCCACCACCGAGCTGATCGGCGCCGTCGTCCTGGCCGTCCTCGCATTCCTTGCGCCCATCCTCGGCGCCGTGGTGGTGGTCGCGCTCCTCGTCTGGATCACGCGGCGGGCCCTGCGCCGCCGAGCGCGCCCTCGCCCAGATCTCGCGCGCCGCTAGGGGGGTATTCACGAGTGCGACACGTGGGATCGGGGCGGGTGGCGGCGGGGGCGGGGGAGCGCTCCGGCGGAGTGGGACCCCCGAAGCCTGTGCACCGCCCGGAGGGCGGCGATTCAGGCGAGCGGGTGACGCGGCTGGAGCGCTCCCCCGCCCCCGACGACGGGCCCCGACCCGCCTCGCGCTCCAGGTTCGCGTGACCAAGTCGCGCTAGCGCGCGATCTCGAGGGTGACCTCGCCGAGGCCCTCGACGGCGAAGCGCACGCGATCGCCAGGGGAGGGGAACTTCGTGGTGATGCTGCTGCCCGTCATCACGATCATGTCGCGGCCCAGCATGCGCCCCTGGCTGTTCAGGAGATTTGCCAGCCACGCCACCGCTTCGAAGGGATGATCGAGGGCATCGCCCGCCTTGCCCTGACCTGCGGGAGCGTCGTTGATCCAGCAACGGGTGACTGCCGTCTCGAGGTCGACGTTCTGCCACGACGTCACGGGAGCACCGAGGACCACGCCGCCGTTCCATGTGTTCTGGGCGACCAGAGTGAAGGCATCGAGGTTCTTGTAGTCGGCGTCGCCGTCCTCGACGAGCTCGAAGGCAGGCACGCACGACGCTACCTTTCCGGCCACCGACGCCCGCGTCCACGGCCCGTCCGACGCGGGCAGGTCCGCGCCGAGCCGCACCGCCACCTCGAACTCCACGCCGAGGTGGTGGTACGCGGCGAGATCGACGCGCGCGCCCGTGGCGAGGACCACGCTGGAGAAGATGGCACCCGCCACGGGCCGGTCCACTCCCGTCATCTGCTGCATTGCCTTCGAGGTGACGGCGATCTTCCAGCCGACGATCTGGCCGCGGCCTGACTCCGTCATGAGCCGGTGGAGCGCGTTCTGGACGCGATAGGCGTCATCCAGCGGTGCGCTGCGGACGGAGGCATCCAGCGGATGGTAGCGGATGCGCGTGCGGAGCATGTCGAGGCAGACGCGCGCCGCAGCGTCGATTGCTTGAGGCGTGAGCATGGTGTCCCTCTCAGGCGTTGGGGGTGAGCAGACGCGCGAGGGCCGCCTCGAGCTGGCAGCGCCGCCAGCCATAGGCCGTGATGCCCGATACGCCGGGAGCGAGATACTCGGCGTCCCACGGATCGCGCATGAGGACGACTCCAAGCGCAGGGGCGGTCTGCTGGAGGGCGTCGAGGAGCGCGCGGTTGGAGCGATAGAGATGCGCGTCGTAGAGGAACAGAATCGTCGCGTCGGCACGGCGGGCGGCCTCCGCCGCGCGCACGATCTCGGCTTCGGTGGGCTCGATGCCCACGATCTCCACCGATGGCTCGATACCGTGGGGCGCGTGCAGCTGCATGACGAAGCGCGCCTCGTCTTGAACCATGTCCTCGATGGTGATGCGATCGGCCAGCGAGGAGAAGCGGGGGAATACCGCGACCACCGAGCCGTTGAGGGCGCGACGGAACTCCGCGGAGAGGGGGGACACGCAGGTGACGGCGCGCGCGGCCAGCGCCTTCGCCAGCGGCTCGCCGTCGCGCTCCGCCCCCGCCGCACCGCCGTCGAATCGCCCGGCGCGCTTGCCGTGGAGCTTCTCGAGCCGCGCCGCGCTCGCCTCGAGCTCGCCCCGCGGCAAGGCGCCCGTGCGATAGGCTTCGAGCAGGGCGGCGTGCGCCTCGCGCTGGCGGGCTGCCGTGTGGCAGATGATCAGGAGATCGTGTCCGGCGCCGGCGGCGCGCACCGTCGCCTCGCCGACCGGGCAGAGCTCGCCGATGGCGCCCATCTCGAGATCGTCCGAGACGATCACCCCGCGGAAGCCGAGCTCGCGCCGGAGATAGTCCGTGACGATGGAGCGCGAGAAGGTCGCGGGCATGCGCGGAGCGCCATCGAGGCGAGGGTAGAGCGGGTGCGACGTCATGATGCAGTCCACCCCTGCTTCGATGGCAGCCACGAAGGGCGGCAGGTGACCTGCGCGCATCTCCGCCCAGTCGGAGTCGATGACGGGCAAGCCCAGGTGGGCGTCCACGGGAGCGTGGCCCTTGCCGGGAAAGTGCTTGGCACAGGCGGAGATGCCGGCCGCCTGCAGACCGCGGATACGCGCGACCCCGTAGCGCGCCACGAAGGCGGGGTCCTTACCGTAGGACCGGATCCCGATGTTCGGACTGTAGCGGTCGGTGAGCACGTCGAGCACGGGCGAGAAGTTGACGTCCACGCCCAGGCGACGGAGCTCACGCCCTTCGAAGAGTCCCTGGCGATGGACGAACGTCACGTCGCCGGCAGCGCCCGCGGCCAGGTTGTCGGGGAAGATGGTGACGGCGCGGCCCAGCATGATGATGCGGCCGCCCTCGTGATCGGTGGCCACGAGGAGGCGGCGACCCATCGCCTCCTGCAGCCCGGTGAGGAGACGGGCAAGGCGCTCCGGTGTCTCGAAGTTGCGCCGGTACAGCATGATGCCCGCCGCCTGCGTCTCGCGGTAGAGCCGGATGTCATCGTCCGTCAGATCGGGCCCCGGCAGACCGAACATGAGACAGCTTCCCACCAGCGCTTCGAGGCTCATGGTGGTCTCCGAGCGCTCATCGGTACAGGAGATAGGGCCGGCGCGCCCGAGCGAATCGGGCGAGGTCGGCGCGCCACCACGCGGCGAGGCGCCGGTGCGGAGCGCCACGCTCTACGGCCCGCCGCATGGATGGCCCGCCGCCCAGGAGATCGATGGGAAGCTTCTTCCACTCGAATTCGTAGGGCGGCCTGCGCCACTTGAACTGCCGCGGCGCCTGCCGGCGCGCCTCCGCGAGCAGGGCGAGGTACGTCGCCACCGGCTTGAAGCGCGCCGCATCGCTCACGTGCACCTGCACGCCGCCGCAGCGCCGCCCCTTCCACTTGTGGAAGGCCGGCTCGAAGCCGATGGCGCGGAAGCACACGCCGGGCAGTCCCCGCCGCTCCAGCGCCCGGGCAAGGCGCGGGCCGTCGAGATATGGCGCACCGACCCACTCGAAGGGGCGCGTGGTGCCGCGGCCCTCCGAGAGATTGGTTCCCTCGATCAGGCAACCGCCCGGATACACGCGCGCGGTGTCCACCGTAGGCATGTTGGGTGAGGGCGCGACGAAGGGAAGTCCCGTGGCGTCCCACAGCATGGCACGGCGCCAGCCTAGCATCGGCACCACCGTGAGGTCGCAGCCGAGGCCGTGCGTGTCGTTGAGATAGCCGGCCAGCTCGGCGATGGTCAAGCCGTGTCGCGTGGGCAGCGGGTAGAGACCGACGAACGAGGCGTAGCGAGGGTCCGCCACATTGCCTTCGAGCTCGACGCCGCCCAGCGGGTTCGGCCGGTCCAGGACAACTACGGGTAGCCCGACGCGAACGGCCGCGCGCATGGCCAGCGTCATCGTCCAGACGAACGTGTAGTAGCGCGAGCCCACGTCCTGGAGATCCACCACGAGCGTGTCGAGGCCGTCGAGGGCGCGTGGTGCGGGCTCGAGGCGTTTGCCATAGAGGCTCAGCACGGGCAATCCCGTCAGCCCGTCGCGCTCGGCGGCGATGCTGGCGTGATCCTGCGCCGCGCCGGTGAGCCCGTGCTCGGGCGCAAAGAGGCGCCGGAGCTTCACCCCGCGCATCGACTGGAGGACCCGGGCGGCGTGGTCGAGGCGGTGCGTCACCGAGGCCTGGTGGCAGAGGAGCCCTACGGAACGGCCACGGAGGAGCGTGGGGAGGCGTGAGACCAGCACGTCGAGTCCGGGCAGGACCGCGGCCATGGATCCTTATAGTAGGGTAGGCTCTCACGTGATGGCGAGGATTCGCTTCGACCGCCTGCCCACCGAGCGCCAGAATCCGCAGAGCCGCTCCCTCGATCGCCTCGCTCCCACCGCCATCGCTCGGCTCATGAACCGCGCCGACGGGGACGCGTTGCGGGCGGTGGGGCGGGCAGCCCCGACCATCGGACGGGTGGTGACGGCCCTCGTCGAGCGACTCGAGCGCGGCGGCCGGCTGATCTTCGTGGGCGCGGGCACCAGCGGCCGCCTTGGCGTCATCGAGGCCGCAGAGTGCCCACCCACCTTCAATACCTCGCCGCGGCAGGTGCAGGCGGTGATGGCGGGTGGACGGCGAGCGGTGTTTCGCTCCGTGGAAGGCTCGGAGGACGACGAGCGGGCGGGCGCTGCCGCCACCCGTCGACGTGTCCGCCGCGGCGACGTGGTGGTGGGCATCGCGGCAAGCGGCGTCACGCGGTTCGTGCGGGCGGCTCTCGCTGAGGCGCGTCGGCGCGGGGCACTCTCCGTGCTCGTCACGTGCAATCCGGGCGTGCCGCGCGGAGCCGCGGCCATGGTGATCGCCCTCCGCGTGGGGCCGGAGGTGCTCGCGGGCTCCACGCGGCTCAAGGCGGGCACGGCGACCAAGCTCGCCCTCAACACGCTCACCACCGCGGCCTTCACGCGGCTCGGCAAGGTGCACGGCAACCGGATGGTGGATCTCCAGCCCAAGTCGGCCAAGCTGCGGGCGCGGGCCGAGCGGTTGGTAGCCGAACTCGGGCGGGTCGGCGCCCCTCGTGCGCGGCGGCTGCTCCGCGAGGCTCGCGGGAGCGCCAAGGTCGCCATCGTGATGGCCCGGCGTGGCGAATCGGCCCAGCTTGCACGCCGGCGTCTAGTTTCAGCGCGCGGCTTCCTCGGACGCGCGCTCGAATCGCGCTGATTGGGCAGGACGGGTCTCGCTCATACACGGGAGGAGCTGGGGGGTGCGCTCCCTCCCCGGACCACGCACCGACGCGTTCGGCTTGGGCTCTCTTGAGAGCCACGAGAGATTGCGTTGTCGCGGTGAGAAGCACCCCAGAAGATACGGGTCCGGGGAGGGAGCGCACCCCCCAGCTCCTCCCTCTCCGCTGCGTCGGGGGACCACCACGAGCTTCATTGCTGATGCGGCGATCTGCACGCGTGGAGCCGGGTGGGGTGGGGGGCTCTCCCCGTAGACCCGTATCTTCTGGGTGTGGTCGAAGCCGCAGACGCCGATCTCGTGGCGGGCCCGAGACTCCGCAGACGAGCGCGACTCAGCGTGGTCTACGGGGAGAGCCCCCCACCCCGCCCGGCGGTTGAAGCCCACCCGAGCGCGATTCCTTCCGGTGCCGCGCGGTATAGAATGGCGGCCACATGAAGACTCGATGGGGGCTCGGCACGCTGTTGCTCGTTCTCCTTGTGGTCCCCGCGTGGGCGCAGGGGAGTCGTCCCGCGCCGAAGGAGGCGATGGAGCCCGTGATGCAGCAGCTCGAGGCTTTTCGTCGCGGCGACTTCGATGTGGCCTACACTTTCGCCTCCGCGGGGATCCAGGAGCAATTCGATCGGCCTGCCTTCGAGGAGATGGTCAAGGGCGGCTATCCCGAGATCGCGCAGTCCACATCGGCGACCATTTTCTCGTCGGCCCTGGCTCCCGACGGCCACGCCTACGTGGCCGTGAAGGTGCAGGGCGCCAACGGCCACAACATCGAGGCGTACTACGAGCTGGTGCTCGAAAGCGGGCAGTGGAAGATCAACGGCGTCGCCACCAAGCCCGATCCCAGCCTGGTCTGACGGCAGGAGAACTCCATGGACTTCGACTTCACGCCCGAGCAGCAGCGATTCCGGACCGA
>DATGCY010000410.1:0-2719 GCA_035311385.1 Candidatus Methylomirabilota bacterium | reverse complement strand
GATTCCTTGAGCTTCACGCGCAGCGTGTAGTCGTCGACGATCTCCACGCTCGAGACGACATCGTGTCCGATTTTCGTGTAGGCGCCGAACTTCGGATTGAGGATGAGATCGTGCGTGAACTTCACGTCCTTGGCCGTGAAGGGCTGGCCGTCGTGCCACTTCACCCCGCGCTTGAGCTTGATGACGTACTCGAGCCCGTTCTTCTGGATGCCGCCATTCTTCGCCGATGGCACCTCGGTGGCGAGGTTGGGGCTGAACTGCGCGTGCTCGTCCACTCTCCACAGGCTGTCGAAGATGCCGAAGTGCACGCCGTGGTCCACCTCGATGTGCGGGCGCACGGGATTGAAGACGGTGGGTTCCTGCGACAGCGCCACCACGACCTGCCCGCCCTTCTTGACGTTGTCGGCGGCCAGCACGACGCTCCGGTCGAGCAGAGGCCCCAAGGCGACCGCAGCGGCCGTGCCGCCCAGGAGACCGAGTGCCGTCCGGCGCGAGAGCACGATGGTGCGCGCGCTGGTTTCGGAAGGAGCAGCTGTGTGCTTTGGCGTGGGTATCATCGGGGATTTCCTCCTGGCGGGACTATGCTGGCGGCGGTTGGGCGTGTCAAGGAAGCCTCGCTCGTGTTAGGCCCCCTCACCCTTCCCTCTCCCCCGGAGGGGAGAGGGGTGGAAGAATCAGGCGTGGAAGGTTTGGCGGCCCTCGTCGCGGTTCCAAAGGCGAATCAGGTGGCGTCTGCGCTCCGGCTCCTCAGCGTCGCGGAACGGTGTCCGACTGTGGGCAAAGAGCCGGTTGTTCAGATACTGGAGTTGGCCCTGCTCGATGGTGAACTCGACCCAGCACCGAGGCGCGTTCAGGACGGCGCTCATCGCTCGGATGGCGTCGTGGCCAACGTCGTCGAGCGGCTTATCCTCGAGCTCCTCGGCATTCGCCACGAGGCTCTCGTTGTAGCGGCCACGGAGCCCGCTGCCCGCCCGCTCGAAGATGGGCTGCCACGAGACCTTCGCGTCGTCGGGAGCGTGCTCGGCCTGGCGGTCCCAGGGCACCGGCTCGTACAGCCGCGGGAGGAGCGCGGGATGTGTGCGCTCGAGCTCCTCGTGCGCCGTCACCAGGCTCACAAAGCGGCTCACCCCGCCTTCCATCGCGGGGTGGACGCAGAGCAGGCCGACCAGCTCGGGAGGCGCGCTCAGCCAGGGGGCGTCAGTGTGGAACTGCAGATCCAGGTTCGTCACCGACCGGCGCACGCCGTAGGACAAAGCGCGGCCCGTGTCGCGCACGTCGTAGATCATGAGACCGTCCCACTTCTGCGCGACCAGCCGGCCGAGCAGCGAGCCGAGCAGCCAGGCCAAGGATTGGTTCTCGTCTGCCGAGTAGCGCTCCACAGGCACACGATCGACCACGGCGAGCCCGATGCCGTCGCGAAGCTCCCGCCCCACCGCCGCCATCACCTCGCGACAGTGGGACAGCTCGAACTGGGTGGGCGAGAGGAGGAGAGTGGGAAAAGGCTCGCGGCGCAGCCGATGCACCACCGCGTCGAGCTCCTCCACGGCCTCCGCGGGGAGCGTCACGAGCCAGTCCTTGGGCGACAGCGTGTCACGAACCCAGGCGCGTCGGTCCATGTCAGCGCTCCATGAGCACCGTCTTGACGTCGTTGACCACGAGGTCGGCGACGAGGAAGCCGGCGCTGTAGACGTTGCGAATATAGCCGTCGGGATCCACCAGGAAAACCTTGAGCACGTGGCGGTAGCGGCCCGTGAAGCGGCCTCGCTCATCGTAGACGGGCGTGCGGTCCTGGCCGTAGCTCTCCAGCACGCCGTCGAGGGCATGCTCGGAGGGCGCGGTGGCAAAGCGCCACAGGCGCCGATCGGCGCCGTACAGCCGGGCGTACTTGGCGAGGGCGGCCGGCGTGTCGCGGCCCACGTCGAAGCTGATGGAGAGGAGGGCAACCCGGCCTGCCAACCCCTCCTCCCGCACTCGCGTCTGGAGGCTCTGCAGGGCGAGGCTCGCCAGCGGACAGCCGAGACGCTCCGGGCAAGCGGTGTAGATAAAGCTCACCACCGTCACCTTGCCCGCAGTGAGGCGCTCAGTGCTGACCCGGTGCCCCGTGTCGTCGCGCAGCATGAAGCCAGACACGCGCTTGAGGGGAGGAAGCTCGTAGGTTCCTGCGGGGGGCGGGGTGAAGCTTGGCGAGAAGACGCCCTTAACGAACTCCTCCTCGAGGCTCAACGCCTCGTGGCCTCGCGCCCCGGGAGGAAGAAGGGTCAGGCCGAGGAGTAGCGCGGCGACGATCTCAGCGCGACGCAACATTCGCGCTCACCCGCGCCGGTGGGGTCCCCCGCTGCGCGCGCGGGCCCATGCTCTTGCTCCCGAAGTTCATGATGTGGGCACGCCCCACCGCGTTGAAGTCGGTGCTGAACTTCGCCACCAGCTTCCCGTCCTCCCAGGCATAGGCCTTGAGCCAGTAGTCGCTGGGCTTGTCCCATTTCGCAAGCAGCGAGTTCGTGGCGTAGAGGCGCTTGCCGTCCCACGAGGAGGAGACCATGTTGGCCATCTCGCCGAGCTTGATCTGCTCCACCAGCTTGCCCTCGAAGGGGTTCGAGACATCGTACACGCGCAGGGTGCCGTCGCCGAACGAGTTGACGTAGATCTTGCTGTCGTCGGGAGCGATGCTGATGTCGACGGGAAGATTGGGCCCGATCTCCGCGATGTTCTTGGCTGCCCA
>DATGCY010000409.1:0-6593 GCA_035311385.1 Candidatus Methylomirabilota bacterium | reverse complement strand
CGCCTGAATCGCCGCCCTTCGGGCGGCGCACAGGACGAGGGGGTCCCACTCCGCCGGAGCGCACCCCCGCCCCCGCCGCCACCCGCCCCGATTGCACGTGCGGCACTCGTGCACAATCGAGACGAGAGCCGCGACTGCCGGCTCAGAAGGTCAGGATGACGGGCGGGTGGTGAGTCGCGGCGCCTTCAGCTCATGGGCCACTTGGAGCGGGGGAAGGTGATGCCCGTGCGCGCTTGGAGTTGCTCGCCGATCTCCTGCACCTTGGCGAAGAGGCGCGGCTCGTCCGCGAAGGTCTGGCGGTAGTTGTCCACCACCACGCGGCCGTCCACGACCACGGTGTGCACGCTGCGCCCGTCCGCGTTGTAGACCAAGTTGTTGACGGGATTCCAGATGGCCTGCCACTCTGGACGCTGGGTGTCGAAGCACACGAAATCCGCCTTCTTGCCCGCCTCGATGGAGCCGAGCTCGTCGCCCAGCCCCATGGCGTGCGCCCCGTGGATGGTCGCCATCTCGAGGGCGGCCTCTGCGGGCACTTGCCGGAGATCTTGGCGCGCGTCCTTGTACTGGATGGCCGCCATGTTCATGGCTCGCACGATGTCGAGGTGATTGCAGTTGTTGGGCGAGTCGCAGCCCAGCGCGATCTTGACCCCGCGGGCGAGTAGCTCCGGCATGCGCCCATGCTCGGGTACCCCGCGCCCGCTCTTGGCCGCGGTCACCGGACACATGGTCACCGCGGTGCCCGTGCGCCCGATGCAGTCCACCTCGCCTTCGTCGAGGCCGAGGCAGTGGGCGAGGAGCACGCTCGGCCCCACCACGCCGATGGACTGCAGGTACGCGGTGGGCGTGTGGCCGTAGCGCACCACCGCCTCCTGGCGCGCCCGCTGTCCCGTGGTGTGGTGCAGGGTCAGCCCGGTGCCGTGCTGATCCGCCACCCGTTTGAGCGCCTGGAGCAGCCCCGTGCTGCACGTCTCGTAGGAGAACGGCATGGCCCAGGCGCGGATTCGTCCCTCGAGCTTGCCGTGCCACTTCGCGATGAAGGAGTCGGTGCGCGCCACCGCCTCCGCGGGCGAATAGCGGGGAAGGGCCCACGGAGACTCCTGGTCGGTGACGCATTCACCCAGGATGACGCGGATGCCCGCGTCCTGGTAGGCCTGCAGGCAGGCATCGGGGAACTTCGTGCTCCCGGGATCGAGGAAGCACACCGTGCCGCTCTTGAGCAGCTCGATGAGACCGAGGAGCGTAGCGTGATACTCCTCGTCCTCCGTCATGGCGGACTGGAGGTTGAACACGTGCACGAGCGGGCTCGCCTGCTCGTCGGGGAAGATGCCGCGCACGGGATGGCCGTAGCTGATGTGCATGTGCCCGTTGAAGAAGCCCGGGGTCACGACCATGGCGCGCCCGTCGATCACCCGGTCGGTGCGCAGGCTCCCGAGCTCTGCGGCCTTGCCCACGCGGCTGATGCGCCCGTTCTCGACGAGGACGGCGGCATCCCGGATGATCCGGCGCTCGCGATCCATGGTGAGCAGGTAGTGGATGTGGTCAATCTTCAGACTGGACTGGGCCATGGGGACTCGCCTCCGGGTTGTCTCGCGTGAAAGATTCCCGGCAGTCTAGCCTCCGAGCTCTGCCTTGTCCATTGCCGGCGGTCGGATGGTAAGGTTCGAGCGGCATGACGGCCGGCCACGTGCTCCTCGCCCTCGCGGTTGCGGTGATCTGGGGGCTCGCGTTCGTGGCGACGCGGATGGCCCTCGACGTCGTGTCGCCGCCTCTTCTCACCGCCCTCCGCTTCCTCGTGGCCGCGGTGCCCGCCCTGTGGCTGCCGCGTCCGCGCGTGGGCTGGTCCGCCCTCGTCGCGGTCGGGCTCACCCTCTACGCGGGCCAGTTCCTCTTGCAGTTCTTCGGCATCGCCCTCGGCATGCCGCCCGGTCTGGCCGCCATCGTCATCCACACCCAGGCGTTCTTCACCATCCTGTTCGCCGCGCTCCTCCTCGGCGAGCGGCCGTCCTGCCGGCAGTGGGCGGGAACGGCGCTCGCCTTCGCGGGCCTCGCAACGATCGCGTCGACCGTCGGCCACGACCTCACCGCCATCGGTCTTTGCCTCACGGGCCTCGCCGCCATGAGCTTCGGCCTGGGCAACGTGCTCCTCAAGCGGCTGCCGCCCACGGACACGCTCGGCCTCGTGGTCTGGCTGAGCCTGGTGCCGCCGCTGCCCGCCCTGGGGCTGTCCGCCCTCCTCGACGGCCCGCGCGCCTGGGCCACCACGCTCGTCGCGGCGACGTGGCGTGAATGGCTGGCCATCGTCTACCTGGGCCTGGTGGCGACCGTGCTCGCCTACGCGATGTGGGGGTGGCTCCTGCGCCGCTACGCCTCGGCCACCGTGGCGCCCTTCGCGCTCCTCGTTCCCTTCGTGGCCGCCGGCGCCTCCGCGCTGGTCTTCCGCGAACGCTTCAGCGGTCTGCGCCTGGCCGGCATGGTGCTCGTGATGCTCGGTCTCGCCGTCATCGTCATGGCTGCGCGCGATGCGCTATCATCCGCACGCATGCCTACCCAGACCCGCCCGCGCTGAGGACGAGGTTTCGTCGACCATGGCGTCGGCGGATCCGGCGGCGAGCGAGCCCGCGCTCAGCGAGGCGCGGCGCTGGGCCATCACCGCCACCGTCATGCTGGTGTCGGTGCTCCAGATCCTCGACACGAGTATCACCAACGTGGCTTTGCCCCACATCCAGGGCGCGCTGTCCGCGGGGCTCGACGAGGTCTCGTGGGTCCTCACCTCCTATCTCGCGGCCAACGCGATCATCCTGCCCGCCACGGGCTGGCTCACCGCGCGGCTCGGCCGGCGGCGCTTCTTCCTCATCTGCACGCTGCTCTTCACCGTGAGCTCGTTCCTCTCCGCAGTGGCCCCCTCCGTGGAGTTCCTCATCGCCGCGCGCGTGCTTCAGGGCCTGGGGGGTGGCCCGATCATTCCCATCGCCCAGGCCGTGCTGTGGGAGATCTTCCCCGCGCGCCAGCGAGGGATGGCCATGGCGGTGTGGGGCATGGGGATCGTGCTCGCGCCCACCTTCGGCCCCACGGTGGGCGGATGGATCGCCGACAACTGGTCGTGGCGGTGGATCTTCTATATCAACCTGCCCATCGGCGTCATCGGCTTCTTCATGGCGAGCCTCCTCCTCTTCGACTCGCCACACGCCAAGCCTGCGGGCCGTGCCGACCTGCTCGGCCTCGTGCTGATGATCGTGGGCTTCGGTGGCCTCCAGCTCGTGCTCGATCGTGGGGAGCGCGAGGACTGGTTCGACTCCGGCATGATCACCGGGCTGGCCGTGCTGGCCATTGCCGCCCTCGTCGCCTTCGTGATCCACGAGCTCACCACCGACGCGCCCCTCCTCGACCTGAGCGTCCTCGCCGATCGCAACTTCACCGTGGGCTCGGTCGTCATGTCCATGGCGGGCTTCGGCTTCTACGCGAGCATGCTCCTGCTCGCCCTCTACACCCAGAAGCTCATGGGCTACGACGCGTGGACGTCGGGCCTCGTCCTCGCCCCGAGCGGCATCGGGCAGGCCGTGATGCTCCTCTTCGTGGGCTACCTGGTGAGCCGCTACGACCAGCGCGTGCTCCTCTCGTTCGGCGTGCTCATGAACGGGCTGGCCACCTTCATGATGTCGAACGTGACGCTCAGCATCGACTTCTGGTCGCTCGCCTTCCCCCGGCTGCTCCAAGGGCTCGGCATGGGCTGCATCTTCGTGCCCCTGCAGATGCTGGCCTTCGCCTCGATCCCCATGCGGCATCTGCCCAACGCCACTGCGCTCTTCAGCGTGGTGCGCAACATCGGGGGCAGCGCCGGCGTGGCCATCTCCACCACGCTGCTCAGCCGGCGGGCCCAGCTCCACCAGTCGGCTCTGGTGGCCAACGTACACGTGTGGGATCCCGAAACCGTCGATCGGCTCCGGCGGTGGACCGATCACTTCCAGGCGCGTGGCGCCGACGCCGTCACCGCGGGCCAGCAGGCGGTGACCATGCTTTACCGAGAGACGCAGTCCCAGGCTCAGGTGCTGGCCTTCATGGACAACTTCCGCCTCCTCGCCGTCATGTACGCGGGCCTGGTGCTCCTCATCTTCTTCATGCATCGCATGCGGATGGAGCGGACAGGGACGGGCGAGGCGCCAGAGGAGCGTGCGGTGGCCACCGCCGCCGCGGAGTGAGGCCTTTCTCCCTCTCCCTCGCTGACGGGAGGGCTGGGGCGAGGGTGGCCGCTTCGAGCTGGGCTCGCGCCCGGGGCGCTGGACGGCGACGCTCCGCCAGAGTAGAGTTCCGCGACGGAGGCCGAGACACTCCTCCGATCCTCGAGCCCGGGAGCCCATTCGACCATGACGGACAAGATGACCGCGTCCACCCTCAAGGACCTGCTCGACGCCCAGGCCACCTGCGCTCTCATCGACGTGCGCGAGGCGGGCGAGTACAACGATTCGCACATCCCCGGGGCGAGCCTGGTGCCGCGCCGGCAGCTCGAGTTCCGCATGGCGGGCCTCGTGCCGTGCCGGGCCACGCAGATCGTGGTGTGCGACGACGACGGGCGACGCGCGCGCCTGGCCGCGGCCACCCTCGAGCGCATGGGCTACCGCCAGGTCGCCGTGCTGGAAGGCGGCATCAATCGCTGGGCGACCGACGGCCATCCGACGGAATGGGGTGTGAACGTGCCCAGCAAGGACTTCGGCGAGAAGGTGCAGGTCGTGCACGGGGTGCCCGAGCTGCACCCGGAGGAGCTTCACGCCCTCCAGCAGAAGGGGGAGAAGATCGTGCTCCTCGACTCGCGCACGCCGGAGGAGCACCGGCGCGCCACCATTCCCGGCGGCCGGAGCGCGCCCAACGGGGAAGTGGTGATGCACATCGCCGATCTGGCCCCCGCCCCCGACGCCACCATCGTGGTGCACTGCGCGGGACGCACGCGCAGCATCATCGGAGCGCGCCTCCTCCAGCGCATGGGCTATCCCAAAGTCTACGACCTGCGCAACGGCACCATGGGCTGGATGATGGCGGGGCTCGAGCTCGAGTACGGATCCACGCGGGTCGACCTGCCCGCCCCGTCGGCGGCCGCCCGCGGGCGGGCCGAAGAGTTCGCTCGGCGCATCGCCGCCGAGGACAGCGTGCGCTCCCTCAGCGTGGCCGGCCTCCGCGAGCTCATGGCGAAGGCGGAGAGCGAGAACGTCTATCTCATCGACGTGCGCACCTCCGACGAGTACGCGCGCGGACACATCCCGGGCTTCCAGTGGTTCCCCGGCGGGCAGGCGGTGCAGCGCGCCGACGACCTCGTGGCCGTGCGGAACGGGCACGTGGTCTTTGCCTGCGACGGGCACGTGCGGGCCACCGTAGCTGCCTCCTGGTACCGGCAGATGGGCTTTCCCAACGTCTACGTGGTCGACGGCGGCGCCACGGCATGGACGGCGAGCGGCCAGGCGCTCGCCACCACCGGGACGTCCGTGGGGCCGCGCGGCTACGACGAGGGCATCGGCGGCGCGCGCCCTGCCGGCTACGACGACGCCCGCAAGCAGGTCGAGATGATCACCGCCGCCACCCTCGACGAGCGCCGCACGAGCCCGTCGCCGCCCGTGGTGATCTTCGTGGATACGAGCAAGGACTTCAGCGCGGGCCACGTGCCGGGCGCGCGCTGGGTGCCTCGGGGCTGGCTCGAGCTGACCATCGCAGAAGTCGCCCCCGCCAAGGACGCCCCGATCGTGGTCACCTGCGAGAACGGCCTCAATTCCGTGCTGGCCGGGGCGGCGCTCAAGAACTTGGGATACCAGCGCGTGGCCGTGCTCGACGAGGGAATGCAAGGCTGGCGCCGGGCCGGCTTGCCCGTGGAGCGGGGGCTCAGCGGCGTGATGAGCCCGCCCAACGACGTGCTGACCATGGGGACGGATCGTACGTGGGCGGAGGCGATCCAGTACCTGCGCTGGGAAGAGGAGCTAGGGAAGAAATACGGTGCCCACTAAGGGAGACGCGCGCATGACCTACGAGTGCCTGCTCTATGAGGTGAAGGACGGCATCGCGACCCTCACGCTGAATCGCCCCGACCGGCTCAACGCCCTCGGCGGCTCGCTACGCGAGGATCTCCATGACGCGGTGACGCGCAGCGCGGCCGATCCCGAGGTGCGCGTGATGGTGATCACGGGAGCGGGCAAGGGCTTCTGCTCGGGCGGCGACGTCAAGGCCATGGGTGAAGCGAAGGCGGGCCAGCGCGAGCGGCCGCTCATCGAGAAGATTGCCCCGGGCCGCGATCGCACGCTGCTCGCCATGCGAGAGGCGCCCCAGCCCATCATCGCCGCCGTGAACGGCGCGGCCGCCGGTGCGGGCATGAACCTCGCCCTCGGCTGCGACATTCGTATCGCGTCAACCGCCGCCCGCTTCACCCAGGCCTTCGTCAAGCGGGGGCTGCATCCCGACTGGGGCGGCACCTACTTCTTGCCTCGCGTCGTCGGCACCGCGAAAGCGTGCGAGATGATCTTCACGGGCGATGTGATCGATGCGGCGGAGGCGGAGCGGCTCGGCATCGTGAGCCGCGTGGTGGCGCCCGAGGAGCTCATGCCCGCCGCCTACGAGCT
>DATGCY010000408.1:0-12171 GCA_035311385.1 Candidatus Methylomirabilota bacterium | reverse complement strand
CGATCTTGAGCGCGGCGTCGTGCGCGCGTACGACGCGAAGAGTGGCGCGCTGCGTTGGAGCTGGGACCCGATCCCCACCCGCGACTCGGATCCCGCGCGGGCGACGTGGGCCGGCGACAGCTGGCGGCGCACGGGAGCCGCTAATGTCTGGTCGGTCATGTCCGTCGACCCCGCCCGTGGGCTTGTCTTCGTTCCCACGGGCAGCCCAAGTCCCGACCACTACGGCGGGGAACGTCTCGGCGAGAACGCGTACGCGAACTCGGTCGTGGCCCTCCGGGCGGCGAGCGGGGACGTCGTCTGGCATTTTCAGGTGGTCCATCACGACCTGTGGGACTACGACGTCCCGGCGCAGCCGGTCCTCGTGAACATCAGGCGCGACGGAGCATCGGTGCCCGCGGTGGTCGTGGCGACGAAGATGGGGCATCTCTTCGTGCTCAGTCGCGAGACTGGTGTGCCGCTCTTTCCAGTCGAGGAACGCCCGGTGCCGAAGAGTACCATTCCCGGCGAAGAAGCGTGGCCCACGCAGCCCTTTCCGAGTCGTCCACGACCGCTCGTCCCGTCGCGCCTCACATCCGACGATGCGTGGGGGCTCGACGACGGGGAGCGGGAGGCGTGCCGCGCGCGCCTCGCGACGCTGCGCTCGGAGGGGATATTTACTCCGGCGAGCTTCGAAGGCACCGTCGTGTTTCCGGGATTCGGAGGCGGAGTGAACTGGGGCAGCGTCTCGTACGACCCCGTGCGCGGACTTGTCATCGCTCCGACGAACCGCGTGGCCTACCTCCTCGCGCTTGTCCCGCGAGAGCAATTTCAACGCGAGCGAGCGGCGCTGTTGCAGCCTCGGCGCGAGATTGCTGCACAGCGTGGCACGCCGTATGTCATGTACCGTGAGCCCCTCCTGTCTCCACTGGGGCTACCCTGCAACCCGCCGCCTTGGGGCGGCCTGACGGCTCTCGATCTCGCGACCGGCGATGTGCGTTGGGAAGTGCCGCTCGGGTTGATACCGGAACTATCGACCGTCCCTCAAGCGCGTGAGTGGGGCTCCGTGAACTTCGGCGGCGCCCTCGTGACGGCGGGCGGTCTCGTGTTCATCGGGGCGGCACGTGACACGGTGCTGCGAGCGTTCGACGTCGACACCGGAAAGGTGGTCTGGAGCGCCGAGCTGCCCGCGGGGGCGCAGGCGACGCCGATGACGTACCGTGCGCGGAGCGGCAAACAGTTCGTCGTCATCGCGGCGGGCGGGCACAGCTCGCTGAGAACGAAGATGGGCGACTACGTCGTGGCGTTCGCCCTGGCTGAGTGACCCCGTGCTCTCTCAGCGACACAGCCAGACCGCGGGGTAGGGGGCGCGGGCGGAGACAGCTCTCACACCAGGTACGTTGGGCGCAATCCAGCCACCTCGGACGGGAGGGGAAGACGCGCCGTCGGCGTCCTTGACCTCTGGGACTGATCGGCTATGCTGCGGGCACTTCAGTTTGACGCAGATCGCGCAGCCAAGGAGGTCTCTATGGATGAGGTCTTTCCCGTCCTCGGCGGCATTGCGCTCGGGCTCGCAAGCTACACGGTACGGCCGTTGTGGCTCAGAGCGGTGGTGGTCGTGATCCTCGGAGCGGGCATCGGTGCGATGGCAGCCTCGATCAGCGGCGAGCTAGCCGTCAGTCAACTCTATCTGCTCGTCGACGCCGTCCAAGTGATCGTGGCGGGCGTCCTCACGGGAGGCCTCGTCGAACTCTGGCTCCGCCGTCGCGCCCGCGCACTAGCGCGATAGGCGAAGTTCCCAGCCGCTCGCCCCGGCTCTCCCGCGTGAGTGGAGAGGGCCGAGGCGAGAGCTAGGGCACGGCCATCACCCACGCCCCCCGATTCCGGGTGGCGCAGATGAGCATGCGATCCTGCTTATGGAAGAGCAGATCGGCGGCCATCGCATTGGGAAGGCCGCTGGAGAAGGGCGTCCAGCTCGTGCCCATGGTCACCGTCTGATAGACGCCGACGTCGGCGGCGACCCACACCCGCTTGAAGTTCGCGGGATCGATCACCACAGCATTCATGGGGATAGAGGGCAGGCCCGCCGTCGAGCTGACCCAGGACGCGCCCTGGTTGTCTGAGCGATAAACCATGGGTCCGCCGATCTGCGAGATGGTCACCCAGACCCGCAGCGGGTTGCTCGGATCCACCGCGATGCAGCTGATGAAACGTGGCGTGGGCGAGGTCAGCAGCGTCTTGCTCCACGTAGCGCCCGTCCAGCTCACCTTGACCACGCGACCCAGATTGGTGCCGACCAGGATCGTGTTGGCGTCGATCTGACGCATGGCCGACGCGGCCTCGTTGGAGGCGAGCCCGAGGGAGAAGGTCGTCCACGGCCCCGCGCCGGTCCTCGTGACCACCAGCGAATTTCCCCCGATGGCTACCGTCGACCCGGAGACCTCGACCGGCGGATAGAAGAACGACGGCACGCTGGGAGGGGAGAGGTTCGTCCACGTGTTGCCCTTGTTGCTCGAGCGCTCGAGCGACACGTTGTAGAAGGAGTGATACACGATGCTCGGATTGAGCTGATTGACCCCGCAATCGCCGCCGTCGCCGTCGGCGATGTGATCCCACACCGTGGAGCCCGTGAAGCGAATCGTGCCGTTGTCCTGGGTCCCCGCCACCAGCCACTTCCACGTCGTGGGGTCACTGGCGAGGTACTCAAGCTCCGTGATGCCCAGCCCCCTGTTCAACGGCTTCCAGGTTCCGCCTCCGTCGGCCGAGCGGAAGATCCCGCCGTCGTTCCCCGCATAGATGATCTGCGAGTTGCCCGGAGAGAAGGTCAGGCAATGCTGGTCCGGGTGGATGCTGTTGGCGCCCTGGGTGGTGATGTCCTTCCAGCTCCAGGTCGAGCCGCTGAGCGTGCCGCGATAGCCGTCGATGGCCCCGAGATAGACTCGCGCCTTGTCGTCGGGCGGGGCGGCCACATACCAGTCGTACCAGGCCTGGTTCACACTCAATGCCGGCACCGAGGTGATCTTCGTCCAGGTCGTGCCTGATCGGCGCCACAGGTAAGCCGTCGATCCCTGGGCTCCGAACGTATAAGCGACGTCGGGGGCCACGGCCACCCGATCGACGGCGATCCGGCTCCACGAGCCCGTTGGCGCCGTGGGGAGCGGGACGGCGGCGAACGAGTTGCCGGCATTGGTCGACACGAACAGTCCATCCGCGAAGGTCGCGAGCAGCTCGGTCGTACCTCCTTGCGGATGAACGCTGATGTCCCAGCATGTCCCCGGGCGCTTCACGCTCCAGGACACCCCGCTGTTGGTCGATCGGAAGAACCCGTTGGTGGTCGCCGCATAGAGGACCTTGGGATCGCGGGGATCGACCACCAGGTCGTAAAACCCGACCCCGACGAACGGCGCCGAGGCCAGCACCGTCCAGGTGGTGCCTCCGTCGATGGACCGATAGACCCCGGCGCCGAGGTTCGAGTAGAAGTTCCCTTCTCCGCTGCCCGCATAGACTCTCTTGGCCGTGCTCGGGTCGAACGTGATCGCGCCGATCGCCAAGGATGGCATCTGGTCCGTGCGCGGCTGCCACGTGGCCCCCGTGTCCGAGCTTTCCCATATGCCTCCCCCCGCTCCTCCCACCAGCACGTGCTTGGGGTTCTGGGGGTCGACGGCGATGCTCGAGACGCGACCGATCACGTCGACGCGGTTGCTCCCGTAGGTCTGTCCATTGGGCACCAGAGAGGGACCGATCGATTGCCAGATCGCGGCAGTCGGCACGGGAGGCGCCGCTCGTGCTCTCGCCCTCACCCGCCGGGCACGGGTCTTTCGCCGCCGGCGGCCGAGCGCCGTCGCAGCCTTGACGATGGTGGCGGCAAAGGATCTTGCCCGGGCCGGGGTTCGGCTCACGCGCCTGGCCCTGCGTGCACCGACGACGGGAGCCTTCAAAGCAGCCCGAGTCAACCCGAACTTCGGTCTGGCTGCGCGGGGTACGGCAACGGTCGCCACCACCTCGTTGTTGAGGACAGGGTCGCGGCTACCGAGGTACGCGAACAGCCGTTGCAGCGCCTTGCCTCCGGGTGGGGAGGTGCGTTTCTTCCTGCCGCGGCGACCGGTCGTGATGTCGATCTTGCTCCTCATCGCGCCTTCCCTCCCTTCTTCCCCGCGTCCTTGGACGGCGTGCCCTTCTTCCGCTTGGGAGCCACTGTCTTGGGTCGGCGCGCTTCCTCGAACATGCGAAGTCGCTCGGCGGCCCGGCCGCCAGGAGGTTCCGGAGTCTTGTCGCCCGGACATCTCGTCATGTCTCTCTCCGTCACACCGTTCGCTCGGTGCTCAGCTCGGGTGGTGGCGTTGGACGGGAATTCGTTGGGGGAGACTTGGGCCGTGCGCTCGAGATATCACAGGGAAGACCTCCCGTGTCATGGCGAACGAGGAGGCGACGATGGGCGTTACGTGCACGACGCTAGGCGTCTCCGGCATCCCTGTCAAGGCCCCTGTCGCACGCGAGGCCGAGGCGATGCGGGATGTCGAGGGTCTCCGCGGGCATGGGCGCTTCAGCGGCGCGAACCGACAGCGGCCTCTTCCCTCGGGACCTAGAGTCGGACTGGTCTCAGGCCCGTCCCCAGAGCTGGCGGGTGGCGAGCCGAGAGCCTTCCGCCATGGCCGCGAACTTCAGCCACACCACGCTCGGGTGAACGTCGTTGAATCGGATGCCCGAGGCAGCAAATCCACAATCAGCACCGGCGATGACGTTTTCGCGACCGACGATCTTCGCGTAGCGCACGATCCGCTCGGCGATCAGCTCGGGATGCTCCACGAGATTCGTGGTGTGGCTGATAACCCCCGGGATGAGGATCGTGCCGTCCGGTGGGGGAGTCTGCTCGAACACGTGGTACTCGTGCTCGTGCCGCGGATTCGCCGCCTCGAAAGAGTAGGCGCCGGCGTTGATCTTGAGCAGGATATCCACGATGTCCTTCAGCTCCATGTCGTAGACGCGAGGCCCGACGTCGATGCTGTAGCAGGTGTGGAAGCGCACCTGCTCGCGCGGGATGCCGCGCAGCGAGTAGTTGATCGCCTCCACGCGCTTCTCGGCCCACCTCCGGCAGTCAGCCACGCTCAGGTCGGGGGTCATCATGTACTGGGTAATCAAACGCGGATCGTCGATCTGGAGCACGAAGCCCGCATCGACGATCGTCCGGTACTCCTCGCGGAGCGCATCAGCGAGCGCCTGCTCGTATTCCTCGTCGGTACGGTAGAACTTGTTGGGGAGGGTCGCGAAGATGTACGAGGGCGCGATGGCCGGCACGAACACCTCTTCGTGACGCTGACCCGTGAGCGCTCGCTGGAGATTTTCGATGTCTGTCCGGACGGCGGCGTGCCCCTTGTAGCTGACCGGCCCCGTGCAGACGTCGATGCCGTATCGGTGACGATCACCGCCGCGCCCGCCCGCCCACTCGGCAATGCGCTCGGACCAGGCGTAGTAGTCGGGAAACGCCCGATACTCTCGGCTGCCACCTCTGGGGTTGCCCTCCCGTTCCGGCGGCGCGGGCTTGCGCGTGAAGCCATTGAAACGCTCGACGATGTAACCGAAGAAGCTGGCCTTGCCCTGCTCCCCGTCGGTGACGATGTCGACGCCCGCCTCCGTCTGCCGGCGGACGACGTCGGCGACGGCGTCGCGAACCAGCTTCGCGCAGGTCTCGGCATCGTAGGGTTGGCCCCGGTCCTTCGCGCGAAGGATCGGCACGAGGTCGTCAGGCCGCGCCAGACTGCCGACGTGCGTGGTCAGGATGCGATCCGTGCTTCGCTTCATCGGCCTTCTCCTTCATGAGTGGGTACCGGATGGTATCCGGGGATTCTAGACCGGAACCTCGACACGATGTTTCACTGATCTATCCGCCCGCCCCCGTGAGTGTGCGAGCCCTGGATGGGCATCCTCGGCTCGGGAGTATTCCCTTCGGGCACTCCTGAAGCGCTCCGGGGCGCGCGGCTCTGTTGCCGTCTGCTCGCGCCGGAAGGCGCTTGACGGCTCTCCGGTTGTGGCCCGAGAATCCTTTTGCCGCCGAACGGGCTTGACCCGGAGCGCCCAAGGCTGCGAGGGGCGTTTCGGGGGATGAGGAGCATCGAGCCCCCAGGCGGAGAGCCGCGCGCGACGGAGAAAGATTTCTACGTTGCTCATGCGCCCGGCGCCCGACGGAGGGACGACGAGTCTCCATCGCAATCTGACGGCGTGGTCTCCCATCGAGGAGAGCGCGCCGCGGAGGAGGGCCGGGGACCAATGGCAACGCCTTCGCTGAGCGAGATGTTCCGCCGCCTGTGGGCAGTCGACAACCAGAGCCGCGTGGCTCGGACAGTCGAAATCTTCGGATGGCTCGATCTGGTCCTGGGGCTCATCATCCTCGTCGTCCCTGCCCTGGTCGAGTCGCTCCTGAGCCTGCCCTCGCTCACCCCCCAGGGCACGAACTACCTCCGGCTGGCCGGTCTCTTGGTCACCGGCCTGGGGGTGCTCTACATCGTGAGCGGGCGCCTGAACTCCCAGGAGTTTGCCTTCGCCTCGCTGCTCGACCGTCCATTCGTACCAGTGATCATGGCGATTCTCTGGTATCGGGAGATCCTGCCGGGTCCGCTGGCGCTGGCCTTTTCGGTCATCGATTTCGGCGGCTTCCTGTGGACGCTGTCGGCATGGCGCGCGGCTGCTTCTAGTGCCGAGGGCGCCGGGCCGCCGCCCCTGGGAGCGAAGACGGCAGCCTGCTTCTTCGGCTTCATCAGCGGCGTGGTGCGCAACGCGCGCACGTTCCATCCGGACGGGAGGACGTTCCGCGCCACCGTCCGTTCGCTACCGTCTTCGGATCCGAGCCTCGCACGGGCCGCCGAGCGACTGGCGGGCAGCACGGTGCTTCTGCGCATCGGCATGGGCCTCATGAAGCGGGGTTGGCCGAGCTGGCTGGCGGACCTGGTTCCCGATGCGCCCAGCATCGCGGCGCGCTTCTTCTCGGCCATCGCGCCGAGCGAGGTGCGGATCGAGCGACGCCCGGGAGAGGACTTGGACCTGCTCTGCACGGCCGGCGGCGATCGCCTGTGGAAGCTCCTCGTCAACCTTGCGACGGGAGGCAAGATGTTCGGCCTCCGCAAGTTCGACTACTTCCAGAACCTCTACTTCGCCCAGGTGCCGTATCGGATCGACGATGGCCAGCTCGATGTCTGGATCCGGTTCGTCCCGGAGCTCGCTTCCGCCTCTTCGACTTCAGGCACGCCGAACGATGGTGTGACCCGCGAGGAGCGCCTCACTCGAGCGGTGGCCGATCATGCGGTCATCCGGATCGAAGCCCAGCGTGTCGCCGACGGCCGGGCCGCCTTCCTCCCCGTCGCGGAGATGCGCTTCGAGGAGGAGATCCACATCGACCAGGAGGCGCTGCATTTCGATCCGATCGCCGGGCGCGGGTTCGTGCCCCGTGGCTTCCTCACCGATCTGAGGCGGTACGTGTATCCCGCGAGCGTCCAGAGCCGGGCGTCGACGGCGGACGAGCGCAGCCGCCGTGAGAAGGAAGCCTTCTTCAGGCGGCTGGTGCGGTACGTTCGTCAACCTCCGAGTCCCGTCCTGGGAGAGGTGAGCCCCGTTACCAGCGCCACCGCAGGGGTGGTCCGTCGGTGGCTCCGGCCCGCCGTCCTGTTGGTCCTCGCCTGTGTTTTGGTATCCATACTCTATCTGGCGGTCCGCTTCACCAGCGACCAACCCGTCGATTACCCCGACGAGGTGACCCATTTCAAGCGCGGGTCGACCGGTGGCGAGCGCGTGTCGGGGTTTCCCTACTGGATCTGGGTCGCTCTTCCTGAGCTCTTCCCCGAATATCTGCCTGATAAGAAACCCGGCCGCGGCTACACCTCGTTCGGGATGATCTACGAGCCGGGCGCGGACCCCCGCTACGACCTGCCGATCGGTGTGTCGCGGCGGAAGGTCCAGGGCATCGACCGTGTCTTTCTGAATTGCGCCGTGTGCCACACGGGCACGGTACGGGACGCACCGGGCGCCCCTGCGCGCATCATCGTCGGAATGCCCGCCAACACCTTTGATCTCGGCGCCTTCTCGCAGTTCCTGATCGACATTCCGTTGAGCGAGAAATTCGCTCCGGCGACCATGCTGGCCCAGATCAAGAAGATGGCGAGGGCGCCCCACCGGGAGGTCGTCAAGCCTGACGACCTGCTCAATCGCCTGGTCCTTCGCTATCTCGGCGTCACGCTTATGCGCGATCGCCTGCTCATGATCCGAGATCGCCTCCTGTTCATCGATCCCATGTCGGCGGGCCCCGGCCGGGTCGATACCTTCAACAACCCCAAGGGGCTTCTCAACTTCCCCATGCAACACGCCGATCCGAAGGAATTGCACGGCAATGTCGACTTCCCGTCGATCTGGAACCAGGGGCCGCGCAAGGGGATGCAGCTCCACTGGGACGGCAACAACACCTCCGTGGACGAGCGGAACCTCTCCGCCGCCTTCGGCACCGGAGCCTTCCCGCCGACCTTGGACGCCCAGAGCGTCCTCCGCACGGCCAAGTTCCTCGAGACCGCTCAGCCGCCACCCTATCCGTACCCGATCGACCAGGCGCTGGCCGCGCAGGGCGCGCCGGTCTACGGTCAGTACTGTGCCGGCTGTCACGGCACGCGAGAACCGCCCTTCCGTCACAGCCCGCCGCGAGCAGACGAGCTCGTCGGCACCGTGGTGCCGATCGAGCACATCGGCACCGACCCTCACCGCCTCAACTCCTACACGTGGACCCTGGCCGTCAACCAGGGCACCCTCTACGCTGGCTACGAGAAGGATTGGGGATTCAAGGAGCCCTATCCCCAGCGGTTCACGCACTTCCGCAAGACCTTCGGCTACGCCAACTCGCCGCTCGACGGGATCTGGCTGCGCGCACCGTACCTGCACAATGGCTCAGTCCCCAATCTGCGCGAACTGCTCGAGCCGGTCCAGGCTCGGACCAGGGTCTTTTACCGCGGCGGAGATGTCTACGATCCGATCAACGTAGGCTTCGTCTATGAACTCCCCACGCAGGGGGATCGCGCTCTCTTCCGCTTCGACATCCACCAGCCCGGCAACGACAACGCCGGCCACGAGGGCCCGGCGTTCGGCACGGCCCTCCCTGCCGAGGAGAAGCGGGCCTTGCTCGAGTATCTCAAGACTTTCTGATCTCTCAGACGAGAAGGGACACGTGCATGAAGACACTGCTCGCCGTCGCTGTTCTCGTCGTGCTCGTGGTCGGCTTCGCGATCTGGTACCAGATCTACCGCGAGGAGCCGCAGCCCGCATGGATCACGGCCGACCAGCGTGACAACTTCCTCTACGGCTCCATCGGCGCCGAGCGCACCGCGGGCATCCCGTACTGGATCTGGCTAGTGCTTCCGCGCATCTGTCCGGACCATTTACCCGGCCAGGGAGGCTACGCCGCGCTCGGCCGTCCGTGGGAGGAAGGCAAGGAAATGCCGGCAGGCTTCGCCAAGAAGACGGTTGGCTACATCCGGGTGGGCGCCAACTGCGCCCTCTGCCACGCGGTACCATCCCGCCCGGGGCCGAACGAGGTGCCGGAAATCGTCATCGCCGCTCGCGGCCAGACCGCGGATCCCGAACCCCTGCAGACGTTCCTCGCCCAGTGCGCTCAGGATCCGAACTTCAATGCGGACGACATCCTGAGCGAGATCGACATGGCGACGAAGCTCTCTATCCCCCAGCGCCTCTTCTATCAATACGTCCTGATCCCTCGCACTCGGCGGGCGCTCCTCGAACGGTCGGCGCTGATCACGCCAGAGCTTTGGCGTCACCGCCAGCGTCCCGACATGCCCTTCTCCGAGGCACGGATGAAGTCCCTTGCCGCTTGGCTCGAGGGGCAGCGCGGGTCGCGTCAGAAGCCATAAGCGCCGGCGCCATCCAGGAAACTTGCTTTCCCTGAAGCAAGTACATACCTTGGATGTATCTCCAGTATGAGTCACCCGTTCTCTATCGTGTCGGTCGCCGAGTAGGGCAGGAGCGATTCGACGCCGCGTATTGCGCCAGCCAAAGGACGCGCTGACCCCGGCGGCATTCTCGGTCGAAGCAGCGGAGCAGTGGGCTCTTCACCGCGCCGCCCGTCTCGATGCCGATCCCTTCCGGCTTCTGGCGCTCTGGTCCGTGAGCTTCCTGGTTCAGGCCGATCCGAGCGAGCGGAAGACCCGTTACACGATGAGGATCGCCCAGGCGGAGGGCTACGGCCGGTCTGGTGGGCTCGGTCCTGGTCTGCCGGATCCGGACCCGGATCTGGTAGGTCAGGACACGAGACGGATCCTGAAGGATCGACGGTGGCGAGACGAAGCTGATCGCGCGGCCATCGCGGATCTGGTCATGGGCCAGGTCTCACGGCCGGCCGACGAACAGATCGTGCTCGACGACACGCTGCGCGGCAAATACACGGCGAGAGCAAAGATCTTTGCCGACGAAGCCACCCGGGTTTTGCAGGGCCGGAGCGCGGAGCCTCGGAAGGGGAATCACCGCCGCGTCCTCGTCGTGGGCGCCACCGCAGGCATCCTCCATGCCCTGCTCAGACGCGGGCTGGACGTCTGCGCCACCGATCTGTCGCCGGACGTGGTGGGCCAGACGCTCGGCGGAGTGCAAGTCCTGGACGGAAGGGCCGCCAATGCCCGGCTGATGAAGGAGGCCGACCTAGCCATCGTCACCGGCATTTCCCTGACGAACGGGACGATGCCGGAGCTCATGGGCCTCGCGAAGACCCACAACACGCCGACGATGATCTGGGCCATCACGGGCAAGAACTTCGGCCACTACTACACCGATCACGGCGTGGACATCGTGATCTCCGACCCCTCCCCCTTTCTGCTGCTGCCCGGTCCGGCGACCATAGCCATCTGGCGACGGCAGATCTGACGCGTGATCTTCTTCGTCGCTCCCGCGGACGATCTGGAGGGGATCGCCGAGTATCTGCAACAGGCCGGGCCAGCGCTGGGTCGGAGGCTGACCACGGTGACGTATGACGAGATCGTCGCCCGCCGTCGGCTGTCTCTCGGCACCTACATCTTCGCCGCGATCGATGAGCTCACTCCGACCGAGCGAAAGATCGCCACGCACTGCTGCGAGACGCTGCGCCAGGCGAGCCCGGACCTTCGGCTGATCAATCATCCCGCCGAAGTCCTGCCGAGGTACGACCTTCTCCGGACGTGTTTCGATCGCCAGCGCAACGTCTATTGCGTTCACCGCGCCGCTGAATTCTATCGCTGCCGGCGATTCCCGGTCTTCGTGCGGCCTGCGCACGAGCACCTCGGCAGCCTGACCCCGCTTCTCCACAGCCGCGGCGAGCTGGTGCGGGCACTCGTGGCCACCGTCGTACGGGGCTATCGGCTTCGGGACCTGCTCATCATCGAGTTCTGCGACACCGCGGATTCGTCGGGTATCTACCGGATGTACTCGGCGGCCATAGTGGGCGACCGGATTATTCCGAAGACGCTGATTCACAATCGCAACTGGGTCACCAAGTGGAAGGGCCGTCTCCTGGACGCTGACAAGGCCCGGGAACAAACGGAGTACATCGAGGGCGATCCTCACGCCGCCTGGCTGAAGGAGACAGTCACCCTGGCGGGGATCGCGTATGGCCGGATCGACTATGGCGTGAAGGACGGCGTGCCGCAGGCGTGGGAGATCAACACCAATCCCACGCTCGTTCGCCGCAGGGGAGCCCCGAGCACGATGTCCGCCGAGCAGTGGAAGGTGCTGGCGCCGGCCCAGGAAGCCTTCCTCCGAAGGTTCGAGGCGGCCTTCGAGGCGATCGACAGCGATCTAGACCCGGGCCGCACGGTCACGATCGAGATCGCGCCGAGAGACATCCGCCGCCGGGACGCCGAGCGGCGACTCAAGTCGCGCTTCCTGGCTCGACGGACCGCCATTTCCCTGATCACCAGAACCCCGGGGCGATGGCTCCGTCGCCTCGCCCCCGATTCGAGATGACGCTCGGCCAACCCTGAGAACCGCGGCGCTGCCCCTGTCCGCCACTTCGACCTCATCGCTTCCAGAACCCCTGCGACGGGATGCGGAAGGCGCGGTTGAAGCGCGAGGACGCGTTCTCCCACGCGATGATCATCGTCAGCTCCGCGATGGTGTCGTCGTCGTAGTGCTGTTGCACCCGCGCGAAGAGCTCGTCGTCGACGTCGCGGCGCGTGTCCGTGATCG
>DATGCY010000407.1:0-13371 GCA_035311385.1 Candidatus Methylomirabilota bacterium | reverse complement strand
TATCGCGCAGACCATGGCCCAGATTCCTCAAGACGTCAACCCTCTCGGGGTGAGAGCCGCGCTCGCGGATATCGTGAAGACCAACATCTACGTCACCGACATCGATGAATTCTTGCGGCGACGTCTCGAAGGAGCATGGACGACATAAGCCTTGACTCATACCACCCGCTCAGGAGCCGATGCCACAGAGCCCGGGCCCACGAGCCGGGCGTCGGAGGCTCTCCTCTAGTTCCGCTGGTTGACGTTCCCGGTCTGGCGGAATACGGTAGGCGCCATACTGACCGCCCGCCCCGCGGCGGCCACCCCGCAATCTCCCCGACCAGAAAGGGCGTCATGAAACGACAGAACATCCAGCCGGAATCGCTCAGCAAGCGGGTGGTGGGCGGTCACGTGCTCTACTCTCACGTGGTCGTCGTGGAGGGCAAGAAGACGATCTTCATCTCGGGCCAGCTCGCCCGAGGACCGAGCGGCGAGGTCGTCGGACCGGGCGACATGCGGACGCAGCTCCGCCAGGTCGGCGAGAACATCAAGGCCGCGCTGGCCGCGGCGGGGGCCACGCTCGCCGATATCGTGAAGACCAACACCTACGTCACCGACATCGATGAGTTCTTCAAGCACGTCGACGTGCGCATGGAGTACTTCGGCGCGCTGCCGACCAGCACCACGGTGGAGGTGCGCAAGCTCGCCCATCCCGATCTGGTGGTGGAGGTGGAGGCGATCGCGGTCGTCGACTGACCGTTCACTAGCTCAGGCGAACCGGGTAGCGCAGGAACCCGCGGAAGCGCGCGCGACCGCCTCGCCGGGGTACGCCGTCCCGCTCGATGGTCCCGAAACGTTGCACGAGGCGACCGATCGCCACCTGCCCCTCCATGCGGGCCAGCCACATGCCCGCGCAGGCGTGGATGCCGATGCCGAAGGCCAGGTGCCGGTTGGGGTGCCGACGGATGTCGAGCCGGTCCGGATCGGAGAACTGGGCCGGATCGCGGTTGGCCGCTCCGATGCCGATGTGCACGTAGGTACCGGCGGGCATCTCGACGCCGCTCAGCACCGTGTCTCGCGCGGCTCGGCGGTTGCCGAGTTGGTTCGAGCTCTCGAGGCGGAGAAACTCCTCCACGGCGGTGCCGATGAGGTCAGGGTCCGCCCGCAGGGCGGCCAGCGCGTCCGGGTTGCGGAGCAGCAGGTCCACCGCGTTGCCGATCAGGTTGGTGGTGGTCTCGTGCCCGGCATTGAGCAGGAAGATGCAGTTGTGCAGCAACTCGAGCTCGCTGAGCCGCTCGTCGGTCGAGCTCCCGGCTCCCAGCGCGCTGCCCGCGGTCAACTTGGAGAGAATCTCGCCCTCGTCGTGGCTCGGCTCTCGCCCACGGCGCGCGATGAGATCCCGCAGGTAGGCCTTGAACTCGTCGACGGCGCGGTCGCCGCGCTCGCGTTGCTCCGCGGTCAGCACCGGCTCAAGCCCACTCAGGATGGCGAGCGACCAGTCGCGCAGCGGGCCCCGCTCGCCGTCGGGCACCCCCAGCATGTCACCTACCAGCTGGATCGGGACGGCCGCGGCGAAGTCCGCGATCAGGTCCATCCCGCCGCGAGCGGCCGCGCGATCGAGCAGGCGGTCTACGAGGGCTTCGATGCGGGGCTGCAGCGCCATCAGCGACCGCGGGGTGAACGCGGGGGCGAGCAGCTTGCGGACCCGACTGTGATACGGCGGGTCGTTGAAGACGAGGCTGGTGGTGTGGTGCTCATAGAGGACGCCCTCTCCCATGCTGGGCCGGAAGTCCACCGTCTTGTCCGAGCTCCACGTCTCGTGGTCGCGATACACCGCGGCGCAATCGTCGTAGCGGCTCAAGAAGTAGGAGCCGTCCGGCATGCGATGAACCGGGGCGTGCTCGCGCAGAGCTCGGTAGACCGGGTACGGATCGTCCAGAAATGCCGCGTCGAGCCGCTTGAGATCGAAGCCGAGGGCCACCGTGCGCGGATCGGTCAACGCATCCCGCCCACGATGAATTGCCAGACCCCGTCGGGGGCCTCCCAGTGGGCATTGTGGCCGACCCCGGCGAAAAGCTGCGCGGCCGGATCGATCCGCTGCATCTGCTCGAGCGTGACCACCGGGTCCCGTTCGCCCGCGGCCAGCCGCAGCGGCACCGCGGCGAGACGCAGCAGGCCCGCGATCGAGGGGCCCACAGCCCCGTAGGCGCGCGGATCCATGGCCACCTGGAAACGGCCATCAACGGCGATCACACCGGCAGCCGCGGTGGCGGATGACTGGTCGGCCAGACCCGCGAGGCCCGAGATCCGCAGATAGCGCTCGGTCGCCTCCTCGCGCGTCGCGAAGGCGGGCGCCGGGCGTTCGGCCAGGCTCCGCGCCTTCTCGATTTCGGGCTCAGTCCACTCTATCTTGACGCCAAAGGCCGCCACCCCGCTCACACGCGGGCCGAACCAGCCGGTCGCGACGAGGGCTGCCACCGCTCCGCCGAACGAGTGGCCGACTAGCGTGACCGGACCTGGCGCCTCGGCCTCGATGAGGGCGGCCACGTCGGCGGCGTGCGCGCCGATGCCGTACGGGCCCTCGCGCAACGAGCGGCCGTGGCCTCGCAGGTCCGGCGCCAGCCAGCGCCCGCTCCACGAACGCTCGACGATGGACAGCAGGCGCTCCCAGACGGACGCGTTGGCGCCCATGCCGTGGAGCAGGACGAGGAGTCGCTCGCCGTCGCCACCCCGGGCCGCCCAGATCCGCCGCTCGCTCGTTCGTCCCGGGGTCGAGGGCACGAGACGCCTCAGGACACCCGCAGCTCGATGGCGGAGGCGATCGTGCGGCCCTGCGCGGCGCTGCGCTCGGCCAGCTCGCGACAGGGGCCGGCATAGCGCGCCGGATCGAGCAGCGTCTCCATCTGCGACGGGATGAGGCCAGCGCTCACGTGCGCATCGAGGGCCAGCACTTCGCGGAACGGGCGCGACGGGGTGACCGAGGCCTGCGCCGCTTCGTATATCGCGTCGTGGCTCCGCTGACGGCCGACCTGGCGGCCCAGCTCGAGCGTGAGCACCTCTGCCATGATGAGCGCTCCCGACAGGTCGAGATTCTCGCGCATGTCACTCCAGGCCTTTAATCCAGTGAGCTTCAACGACGGCGTGACGCTCCTGTACTGGCAAGGCACGGCGTTGCTAGTCTTTTGCCACCGCCAACAATTGCCACTCACCTGGGATTCCCTTGAGCACGTGGCGGCCACGCTCGGCGAAACAAATATCAGCTCCAGCGACCAGATCCGCGACGGTCCGTGTGACCAGAACCTCGCCGGGCTGAGCGACAGTGAGCAATCGCGCGGCCACGTGAACGGCGAGACCGGTTACGTCGCTTTGGCGAGGTTCAATTTCGCCTGTGTGGAGACCTGCGCGAATTTTCAGGTCTAGAGCACCCAGACTTTGAATGAGAGATTGAGCCGCAGATATAGCGCGGGCCGGTCCGTCAAATATGCAGAGAACGCCGTCGCCAGTCGATTTAACCAGTCGCCCGCGATGGACCCTCATCGCCTCGTCCACCTTCCGATCGTGCCGATCGAGGGTTTGGCGCCAGGCCCGGTCGCCGATCTGTGCCAGCTTTTCGCTCGAGCCAACGATGTCGGTGAACAACACTGTCGACAGCAACCGGTCGCCGGTGGCCACGTGCCGACTGTTGCTGGAGGCGAATTTCTCAATTTCCTCGACCAGAGGCTCGAAATCTCCGATCGATGGAATATGGCCGCCGGTAGGCAATTCGACGTACCGTGCGTTGGGCAAATTGTCGGCGAGAAACCGACCATTGGCGACGGGCACCGCCTTGTCGTCGCGGCGGTGCGTCACAAGCACGGGCACGCGCACATGAGACAAGACGGGACGGATGTCGACCTGGCACAGCGTATCGATCATCTGTCGCCAGGCCTTTGGCGTACAGCACATACGCTCAAGCCTTGCGAAGCGTTCACGGAACCCGGGAACGGACATCAACTGCGGACAGAACTGGTGCCCTGAGCCGCCGGTGCCCCACCATCGCTCCATTTTCAGCAGGTCATCTTGCCGCCGCATGAGGCTGTAGTCGTCGGAGTTGCAGAGGCGAGGAAACGCGCCGAACACGACCACGCCCCGCACCCGTTCGGGATACGTTGCCGCATAGAGCAGCGCGATGGCCCCTCCCTCAGAGTACCCAAAGAGCACAGGTCGATCACAATGCAGAGTGTCGATGAGGCCGCTGACGTCATCCATCAGCTGCTCCGGGGGCGGCACGCCATTGACTCTGTCCGACAGGCCCTGGCCCCGCTTGTCGTACTCGATGACGCGAAAAGTTCGGCCGAGACGCTGGATCCAGCTGCAGTGGGTTTCGAATTCCGCGAAGGCCTCCAAATGCGAAACCATGCCTGGGATGACTATCAAGTCGGTGGCGTTGTGCTCGCCACTGGCTCGATACGCGATCTGCAGCTCGCCGCTGGAAGCGTAGCCGAGGCGACCATCGATCATCGTCCGCTCCCCTGCATCAGAATACGATGCTCCTCAGCCTTCCAGAATCTCCCCCGGCCGGTAGCTGGGCAGTCGGCTGGCGGGCAGGACCGTCAATAGCGCCAGCCCCGCCATGATCAGAAACCGATCTTGAGCGCCAGCAGGAGCGTAGCCAACATTAGCACGTGGGCACGCGGCGGTCGCCTCTCAGGTGGCCCCTCCCGTCCCCTGACGTAACCGGCCAGACTCGGACGCCGCCCCAACGGCCGATGCTCCAGCCGTCGAGCGCTTCATCGAAGACAAAGCCTGCGCACTCGCGCGGGTGATCGGCAACCGGCACGCAGGCTCCCGTGGCTGGGCGGGAGACCGGAGGGAGCGAATGTCGAGTTCGATGATTGGGCTAGAAAAAGAGTCGGCGCAGCGGAGACCGCCGAACCGAGTAGATGGGACACCCAGGGGGGAGATCGTGGAGAAGGGAGCGGTCGGTCTCTGGCTCAGTGGCGACCTCCCGCGTACGTCTTCGTCTGGACCATGCGAGTAGCTTAGGATAGCGCCGTGAACGTGACCATCCGACGGATCCGTGCCGAAGATGCTGCGCTGGCGCGCGCGTTGCGCCTGCGTGCGCTGGCTTCGGATCGGTTGTCATTCGGGTCGACCTACGAGGCCGAAGTCGGTCGCGACGACGCCTTCTGGGATGAAAGCACGAAGAGGCACGCGGAAAGCGAGGACCAAGCCATCTTTTTGGCGATGAGCGGCGACGCGGCCGTTGGAGTGGTGCGCGGCGCGCGGGATGAGACGCGCCCTGGCTTCTTCCTCATTCATTCAATGTGGGTGGCTCCCGAGCTGCGCAGACAGGGTGTGGCGACCGCGCTGCTCGACACCGTCGAGAAGTGGATCGCTTCTGGGGGCGGAACCGTGTGCGAGCTCGCCGTCACAAATGCTGCGCCTGCCGCGCGCCGGCTCTACGAGCGCGCAGGCTACCTGGCCAACGGCCACACCGAGCCGGGCCGGCACTCGGGCCTCATCGAGCACCGTATGCGCAAAACGCTGTGACGGTTGCTGGTACAGGCCGAGAGGATAGTCAATAGGTGTTACCCGTGCGCGGCATGGTTGACGTGGGTAGCTCTCCCGCCCCAGGATGTGCGTGACTGCCTACGAGACCTACCTGCCGGAACGAATACGATGGGCGAGGAGGACACCATGAGCGCAATGCCGGGCCCCGGACCGTCCGATGCCGCGCGAGTCGCCGCGTTCCTCGACGTGCTGAGAGCTTCCACGGGAGAGCTGCCGATCAGCGCGAACCTCGAGTCGCGCACCAGGGTGATCGACGAGAGGATCGCCGGCGCCGGGCTCGGCCTGGCGGACAAGATCGCGGTCTTCAAGGCGCTGGCGCCGAGCGCCGAAGAGGACATCGGGCACGCAGGGACGGGCGAGAGCGCCGAGCTGCGGATGGAGCGCCTGCTCCTGTCAGTGGCCCCCGAGGACCTTCCCGCATTCAAGTTCGCCCTCGAATACGACCTCGACTACAAGGACCTCGAGGAATACGTGTTCCACGACATCGACGACGTCCCCCGGCAGCTCCGGATCCTCGACCACCTCAAGCGGACGCCGGCGTCGGGCGGCATCAAGGTGCTCTCTGACGTCGACGACACGATGTACGCCAACCTCATCGACCGGCGGTACCCCAAGGGGACGTTCTATCCCGGCGTCCTCGACTTCTACGACGCGGTGAAGAAGGAGCTCTTCGCGGCCGGAACGCCACCCCGCATCCACATCACGACCCTGTCGGCGCGTCCCAATCCCGTCGCGGGCAAGCTCGAAGAGGCAAGCCTCAGGAGCCTGGCCGCCAAGACGAAGGACCGGCTGTGCCCGAGCGCGCTGTCAGGATCGATCACGTCTTCGACGCTCGGCACCATCGAGAGCATCCTGCGGGCGCGTCGGCGACGCCGCCCGGAGAACGTCGAGCAGCTCCAGGGTCCGGACGACGATGGCCTGTTCGACCGGCTGCCCCACGGACAGGAGGACGAGATCGGTCGCGCCAAGTTTGCCAACTTCGTGCGCTTCGCCGCAATCTACCCGGAGTACCGCTTCGTCTTCGTCGGCGATTCAGGCCAGGCCGACGCCCTTACCGCGCAGCTCATGCTCTCCGACCCGTTGTCGAACGCCTTGGCCCCGGTGATCACCACGTTCATCCACGATCTCCGGCAATCGGAGAGCGACACTGCCTCGGTGAGCCGGGCCTTCCAGGCGCTTCCGCCTGACCTCGTGGTCAGAGGAACGTCACCGGCCGGGCGCGGCGTCGTCGTGTTCAAGACCTACGTCGAGGCGGCGATCATCGCGTACCGGCACGCGGAATCTTTGCAGGGGTTGATCACCGCCGCGAAGCTCGCGCGCGTCACCTGCGCAGCGCTCCGGGAGCTCGACACCTCGCGAGGCGCGGTCTCCGCCGAGATGCGTGCGCGATACCGACAAGACGCCGAGGAGGCGTTGTCGCTGGTCAGCAACGCCGCCCACCAGGACCCGGCGCTGGTAGAGGAGGCCAAGAAGATTCGCCAACTCCTGGATTGACCGAAATATCGGGTCCACTGGGGACATGATCGAGCAGACCTTCTACGGACCTCGGCGAGTCCTGGAGCGCGAAGGTATGCTCGACCCTCTAGCACAGGATCGGCGGAGCTCAAGCCGACGAGACCGTGAATCACAGGACGCTCGTGATGGCTCTGTGTTCCACGCTCACCTTCCACCACTCGGTCGCCGTCAGGACCGTACACGTGGGCCGAGAGCGTTGTCACATCAGCGCGCGCGGTCGTGCTGTACGACTGTTCGCAAGAATGACGGGAATCGCAAGGGATCCCTGGCTCGCCCACGCGACGGCGGCGCCATCGGGATCGCTCAGCCGCAGCCGCGCGGTCGGGCTGATCGGTCGGGCAGGCGGACTTCGGCGATAAGTTGGTCGACGCGAAAGAGATCGACCGAGTAGATATGCTTCGTCGCAGTGCCGCCCCCAACTCGACACGGTCAAAGGGCTGCCCGATAACCGACGGAACGTAGCCGGTAAGGCAACGGTCTGCCTCCCTCCCGCCGCCCTGGAGCACGTCCGCCGAGCGGTGGCGCCGCTAGCGCTTTGAAGGCGCGCCGACAACCGGGCAGCCGACCGGCCGCTCGGACCCGAGGTAGCGGCTCCACACGCGGTCCGAGAACGCAACAGAGATTCGCCGGCACGCTTCGTCGCGCAGGTCCCCGGGCCACCACAGCGACGCGCGCCCCGCCTCGCCCCCGGCCGTCGCCAGGTAGCGGGCGCCATCGTCGGCGCTCCAGCTCACGTCGCGCACGGGCGCGCTGTGGGCGACGCGGGCGATCTCGCGGTTGGCGTCGATGTCAAGGATCCTCGCCGTCGCGTCCTCGCTGCCGGTGACCAGATACCTGCCGTCGTCGCTGAAGGCCAGCGCGGACACCGCTCCCGCATGGCTCAGCTGTGCGATGACGCGGCCGCCGGGAAGGCCGGCCACGTTAACGATGCCCTGCGCGGTGCCGAAGGCGAAGCGCCTCGCGTCGCGGCTGAACGCGAACGCGCTGGGGTCGCCGGCGGCGACGGCGGGAAGAACCGGCGAGACGGGCTGCCCGGTGCCGGCGTCCCAAACCCGCACGTGCTCGAGGTCGGCCCTCGACAGGAGGTACTTGCCGTCACCGCTCAGCCGCGGCGGCGCGAAGCCGAAATGCGGGACCGTCGCCATCTCGCGCCCCTTGCCGTCGAGAGCCCACGTGCGCGCCGTGTTGCCGGCCTCGACTGTCACCAGCGTCTGCTCGTCGTTGCTGAAGAACAGCTGCTCGACGGCGCGCGAATGGCGGAGGCGGCCGCGGTCGGCACCCGTCGAAGGGTTGAAGACGCGGACGGTGTCTCGCTCGCGCGAGTTGTCCTCGGGCGCGTCGTCTGGGCGCACCGCGATGGCGGCGAGGCTGCCGCGCGGGCTGAGCGCGATCGCCGGCCCCGGTTCTCGCGGGAGGTCGAACACTTCTCGGCGGTCCACCGCGTCCCATACCCGGGTGATCTGGTCGGCCCGCGTGGTTATCACGTAGCGGCCGTCGTCGCTGATCGCGATCACCCGGACGCTTCCCTCCTCTTTCAGGCGTTGCAGCTTGAGGTCGTGGCGCGGGCCCCGTTGCCTCTCGATCTCCGTCCAGTCGAGAGGCGGAACGTGCTCGAGGTGCGCCACCTGCTTACGCTGAACGGTGTCCCAGACCACGGCGGCCTCTCCCCGCGACCCGGCGATGAACCGCCTGTCCGGCGTCGACGTGAGCGAAGTCCATCGGCCCTCCACCGGGATTCGAAGGAGGGTCGTGTCGGCTCCGTCCCAGCAGCGCGACAGCACCGAGCCGCCACGGTCATTCTCGAACCCGCTCGCCGTCCAGAGACAGCGCCCGCTCGGGCTGATCCACGCGCGCGCGACCCCGTCCTGATTCTCGATGGCGACGACGTCCGGGTGAGCGGTCGATTCCCAGATCACCGCCGCCTCGGCGGCGCTCGTGGCGAGCAACGCCGCCGTCGGGCTGAAGGCGATCGCCCGAACGGCATCGCCGTGGGTCATTCTGGCCAGCTCGCGGGCGCTCCCCACCATCCAAGTGCGGGCTGTGCCGTCTTCTCCAGCCGTCGCAAACACGTCGTCGAACTGCGGCGAGAACTGCAGCCCGGTCAGCTTGCCTTCTTGTCGCACTGTCACAGCCGGCTTCCCCGCGTCGACCTCCCAGACGGTGACGGAGTCCTCGCCCGTGGCGGACGCCACGTATCGACCGGACGCGCTGATGGCCAGGGGAACCCGCCAGACGCCGCCCCCTCCTCGATCCGGAACATCGAGCGAGGCGAGCACGGATTCCCAGTCGCGCACTCGGCGCAGCTGGACCGCACGGCCCAGCCTAACGGCCAGGAACCGATTGTCGGAGCTGAACGCCAGGGGAAGGATCGGGGCCGCGGGCAGCGCGACCTCCGCGAGCGGCCGCCCCCACTCGCCCACTTCGAAGACCGTGAGAGTGCCCCGTCTCGTGGCCGCGAAGTACCGGCCGTCCCGGCTGAACGCGGCAGACGTCTCGATCTGATCGTTGGGGTGGCCGGACATCTGGATGGCCGCAATGGGCTGATCACCGTCTGCGACTAGATCCCACACCCGCACCTCATTCGCACGTCCGACGGACGCCACGTGTCTGCCATCCGCGCTGATGGCGAACCCCGTCACGAGCCCGGGCGGCGCCTCGAGAGGCCGCCCACTTCGCTGGCCCGTCGCCGCGTTCCACCGCTCCAGCGTCTTCGCGCTCGCCGTCATCACGGTGTTCGTGTCACCGGGCAGAAAGGCGATCGCGACGCCGTGGTTGTCCCCTTTCCAGCCTGGGCCGATCGGCTGGCCTGTGACAGCGTTCCAGACCCTGCCCGCGCCCTGGGCGGTCAACGTGGCGACTCGCGTGCCGTCGGCGCTGTAGGCCACCCCGACCGCCTCGCCCTCGTGGCCGAGGCGCGCCACAACCCGCGGCATCGAGGCCCAGGCGTGCCGCACCGCTTGATCGGCCTCGAGCGAGCGGATCGGCGATCGGGCGAGCGACTCGACCGCGAGCGCGAGGCTCAGGGGCAGCATGTCAGCGCGCTGGGTCCTCACCATTTCTGACTGGGCGGCGAGTTGCCGAGAGAGCGCGACGGCCGACTCGAACTTGGCGTTGTTCCGCTGCCACCACGCGAAAATCCCGAGTGCGATCGCGATCACGAGCGCGGCCCCCGTCGCCCCCAGGGCCACCGTCCGGCGCCGGTTCTCCCCCTGACGGCTCACGACGACGTATTCGATCTGCTGGGCGGTTGCCTGCCGCTTCGAATCTTGCCCGCAGCTCAACAGCCACTGCTCGGCATCCTTTAGCTCTCGGCCGCGCAGGAGGGCACTCGGATCTCGCTGTCCACGCTCCCACTCGCCCGCGCGCACGAGGAGGCGCGATTGCGCCCGGACCCAGTCGAGATCCGTGTCCATGGCCTCGACCAGCTCGTCGACCTTGCGCTCGAAGTCGTCGGACGGCCGGATGAAGATCCAGTTGAGCCTGGAGAGCGACTCGGGCGCTCCGGCCGCCTCGATGTCGAGCGCGATGACCGGGATGAGGCGCTTGTTCTGCGCCACCGCATGGTCGATCTCCTGCCGGCACACTGTCGATGCGATGGACGCGGGGCTGATGACGAACACGAAGGCCTGCGCGGCGTCGATGGCCGCCCGGATCTTCGCCATCCATTCCTCAGTGGGCAGAATGCCCTGCCAGTCGACCCACGTGTCGCGGCCGCGGCGGCGGAGCGCGTCGTGGAGCCGCCGGACGAATTCCTGGTCGGTGCGCGAATAGCTGATGAAGGGCCCCGGCTGGAGGGCTCCGTCGGTGGGCACGCGGCTGTCGGTGGTGATCGCTCTCCGCCCTGAGGGTGCTGGTACCCGAGCGCCCGTTCGGGGAGCGCGAAATCGCGGCGCCGGACACCTCGACCACGCATGTTACATCAAGCGGTCACGCGGCGCTGCATGCCTTTGCCCTTATCTCCGTCCTCAAAGATATGCTGAACAGGTTTATGGTCGCGGTAGAGAGTCCACTCATGCGCGAGTTGCCCCCCCTAGCAGCGAGGACGTACGCATTCAGGAGAAACTCGTCCTTCCGCGACACAGCGAGATGCTCCGAATAGGATTCGTTCCTTAGTCGGCTTCCTTCCCGCTGGCGTCGAAAGGTGTCGTGTAATCGCAATGCCCCTTTTACGGGAAGAATTTGGCCGGCAATCGACAGCAGGCTTGGTGGGGTCGACCTATCGACGGCTGGCCGCCGCCGCGGCCTCGGCCTGCATGCCCATGCCTGCTGGCTGTATAGTGTCGGACCCATGAGTAAGGCTCGGCTCGAAGCCTTCACCGACGGCGTCATCGCGGTCATCATCACGATCATGGTCCTCGAGATGAAGGTGCCGCATGGCGGGGAGCCCGGCGCGCTCGCGCCGCTCCTGCCGGTCTTTCTCAGCTACGTCCTGAGCTTCGTGTTTGTCGCGATCTACTGGAACAACCACCATCACATGTTCCACGCGGTCCATCACGTCACCGGCGGCACGCTATGGGCGAACATGCACCTGCTCTTCTGGCTCTCGCTCGTCCCGTTCGCCACCGGGTGGATGGACGAGAACCATTTCGCGCCGCTCCCGGTGGCGCTCTACGGCGTCGTGCTGCTCTGCGCCGGTGCCGCCTATTTCATCCTGACGCGCGTGCTGCTCGCGAGCCATGCGCGCGGCTCGCTGCTGGACAAGGCGCTGGGCGCCGACCTCAAGGGCAAGATCTCGCTCGTGCTCTATGCCGCGGCGATCCCGCTCGCGTTCGTGCGCCCGTGGATGTCGCTCGCCCTGTACGTGGCCGTCGCGCTCACCTGGTTCGTGCCCGACCGCCGTTTCGAGCGCCTGCTTGCGGAAGACTCGCGGCGGTGAGCGGCCGGGGGCAACCGTGCACCTCCTGGAGGAGAGCCACGGCATTCGCACCGTCCAGGAGCTACTCGGCCACCGGATGTCAGCACCACGATGATCTACACCCACGTCCTCAACCGTGGCCCCGCTTGGGGTCCGGAGCCCCGTCGACCGGATGTTCCTCTGATGGGCCTCCGCCGTCTGGAGTATCATCCTCCGGGCACTGGCCAGATATCCCGCGACGCCTCGCCGTATATCATGGCCCACAGGGCCGGGGCGTCCTGCAAGGCCGCGGAGCGTTAGGCACCAGGCTTGAGATTCGATTTCGTAGGCGAGCTGATACGAGAGATTGCAAGTCAGGTCCTCGGCTACGTCTGCGAAGGCTTGGGTCGCCGGGTAGTGTCTTTCGTCACCGTGGGATTCGTCCGGCCGGCCCAGATCCGGGATGAGAATCTCAGCTACCCGTGGTATGGGCTGGCCCGAGGCTCCGATGGCAAGCTTGTGTTGTCAGACACTTTTGCCGGTTTCGTCGGATTGCCAGTACTGCTTGTGCTCGTTGCCGTGCTCATATGGGTCATCAATGCGTTGCGACAATCGGGTGTCTAACATGAAAGCATCAATGTCCTTCCTACGCCTTCTTCAGTTTTTGGCGGTCAACCAGGCCATCGATAATCATGTCGATCCTGCTTACCACAATCTCCCTAGCTTTCTTGAGGGTTCTAGGGTCGGAAGGATTCGCAAACTGGTTGATCAACTGACTACGCTCTACGCCCTGACCGGATACATGGCCAAGAACGCCTCGCACGTCGGCAACGCGTCGGCTATCACCATGCAAGACGGCCGCGAAATGTTCGCGGCGTCATCAATCGCCAACTGACGGCGACCGCGAGCGCCGCCGCCGGCCTCACGCGCAGGGCCCCGCAGGCCGATCATCTGCGCTGTGCGCCAGTCCCACATCCGTACTGTGCCTTGCTGTGCCGCACTATTTCATTGTTTTATACTGCCCTTTCATCTTATCTAAGCGTTTCTTGTATTTTGTCTGCTCAGATGTCTTGACCATGCTCTTGTCCGCATTGACCAGCATCTTACCCATACGATCCAATCTAGACTCCATGTAGGTCTTGTCTCCGTTGGAATAATCCTCGGTAAACTCCTTTTCAAACAATGTGAACGTGGCATCGAATAGCGCCGGCAGTACTTCAGCAAACCTTTTCTTATAGACAGCTTGTGTGGGAGCATCCACATTTATCCATTGCGTCACGATAGGCTCCCATAAGTTATATCCATCGATTCCTTGAGCGATGCTCCCTGTTTTTAATTTGGCTTCAATGTCCACTAATGGTTTCGTCAAAACGGTTCCCTTAACCGCAAGACGACGATCCTTAAAACCGGACCATGCAACAGTCTGGTCTTCTCGGTGTTCCCACATGTCTGTTAAATAGCGATCTGCCTCCTTCAATTTCTTGAATTCG
>DATGCY010000406.1:0-4068 GCA_035311385.1 Candidatus Methylomirabilota bacterium | reverse complement strand
AGATGGTGGAGTTGCCCACCACCTTGATGGGCAGGTCGCCCAGCTCGGGCACCGTGCGCGGCGCGGCGTTGAGACTGACGTCGTACTCGAACTGGCCGATCTTCGCGGTGCCCGAGGGCAGGACGAGGCTTTGGAGAGCAAGCGCGTTGAGCACGTCGTTCGGCGCCAGCCCCTTGGCCTGGAGCATCCGCGTGTCGAGATCGACCATGACCTGCCGCTGCTTGCCACCGTACGGATAGGGAATGGCCACGCCCGGAATGGTGACGAGCTGAGGCCGCAGGAAGTTCACGCCGAGGTCGAAGAGCTGCTGCTCGGCGAGTCCTTGCCCGGACAGTGCGAGCTGGAGGATGGGCACGCTGGAGGCGCTGTAGTTGATGATGAGGGGCGGGGTCGTCCCCGGCGGATATTGCCGGAGGACGGTCTGCGAGATGGCGGTGATCTGGGCGTTGGCGGTGTCGAGCCGCGCCCCCGGCTGCAGGTAGACCTTGATGATGGCCTGGCCGTTGACGGTGGTGGACTCGATGCGCTGGATGTTGTCCACCGTGGTGGTGAGCACGCGCTCGTAGGACGTGGTGATGCGCCCCTCCAGCTCCTCCGCGTTGAGTCCGCTGTACTGCCAGGCCACTGCGATGACCGGAATGTTGATGGAGGGGAAGATGTCGGTGGGGGTGCGCGCGATGACCACCGGACTCACGATGAGGATCAGGAGCGCCAGGACGATGAACGTGTACGGGCGGTCCAAGGCGATCCGGACGATCCACATAGAGCGGTATTCTACCCGACTTGGCGCGGACGCCCGGCCGTGGGGGCGGCCGCCACCTCCCACGGTGCCGAGGCCTCTCTGACATAAGATGCAAGCGGGATGAGGGCGAGCGAGCAGGGGCGACGATGATCTGGGGCATGACGACGCCGACCTTCACCGGGCTCCACGTGGCCCTGAGCCTCGTGGGCATCGCCTCCGGTGTCATCGTCATGATCGGACTGCTCCGCGGCCGAAGTCTCGAGGGGTGGACCGTGGTGTTCCTGCTCAGCCTCCTCGCCACCAGCGTCACCGGCTTCGCCTTTCCCGTGGAGCACCTGCTCCCCTCGCACAAGGTCGGCGCCATGTCGCTCGTGGTGCTCGTCGTGGCCGCGCTCGCCCTCTACGCCTTCCGCCTCCGAGGCGCGTGGAGATTCATCTACGTGGTCGCGGCGGCGGCCGCGCTCTACCTCGACGTGCTGGTCGCGGTGGTCCAGGCCTTCGAGAAGGTGCCGGCTCTCCACGCGCTCGCTCCGCAGCAGACGGAGCCGCCGTTCGTCGTCACGCAGCTCGTGATCCTCGCCCTCTTCATCCTGCTGACCGTCTTTGCGGTGAGGCGCTTCCGCCGGGCCACGGCGCCCTCGGGCTGATCGGTCAGGGCCGCCGCTTCAGTCGACGGGCGCGGGCAAGGTGGGCACGCGTCCGGAGTCCGCCGGCTCCTCGCCCTTCGGCGCCTCGGGTGGCTCCGCGTGCACGCGACGCATGAGCGGCAGGAAAAAGGGAATCATCGTGAAAAGGACCGCGAGGAGCCAGAAGTCGTCCACGTAGGCGAGGAGCTGCGCCTGTCCCACCGCGTCCTGGTAGAGCATGGCCAGCCCCTGACGCTGGGCCGTGAAAGTGTCCGCTCCGTGGGCGATGAAATGGTCGACCCACCGCTGGAGCCGTGCCTGGGTCTCGAAATCCCACACGTTCACGTGGCTGACGATGGTGGCCTGGTGATGTTGGCTCCGCTGGGCGAGCAGCGTGGTCGCAAGCGCAATGCCCACGCTCCCGCCCAGGTTGCGAAGGACGTTGTAGGCGGAGGTGGCGTTCACGAGCTTGTCGCGAGCGATGGTGGAGAGCGTGAGGGTGGACAGCGGCACGAAGATGAAGCCCAGGGCGAAGCCCTGGATGAAACGCGGGAAGGCGAGCGTCCAGTAGTCGATGCCCAGGGTGAGATTGGACATCATGTACAGGCTGATGGCGTTGACGACGCAGCCGAAGGTCAAGAGCACCCGCTGGTCCATCCTCGTCACGAGGCGTCCGCAGAGGATGAGCGAGAGCATGTTGCCGAAGCCCCCGGGGGCGAGGACGAGTCCCGACGTCCACGCGTCGTAGCCGAGGAGCTTCTGGGTGAACACGGCGAGGAGGAGCATGCTCGAGAACATGCCGAGGCCGATCAAGGCGATGAAGGTCGCCCCTGTGGCGAAGTTGCGATCGGCGAAGACGGCAAGGTCGAGGATGGGCTCTCGAGCCATCAGCTCTCGGATGACGAAGCCCACCAGGGCGACGGCGGCGAGCACGGCGAGGGTGACGATGAGGCCCGAGTCGAACCAGTCCTCGCGCTCGCCGCGATCGAGGAAGAGCTGGAGACAGCCGAAGCCCAGCACCATGAGGCAGAGCCCCGGCCAGTCCACGCCCCTCGGCTTGCGCAGGTACGGCGGATCGAAGAGGAAGGCGGAGGCCATGAAGAAGCCGAGGATGCCCACGGGCAGATTGATGTAGAAGATCCAGCGCCAGGACCAGTTGTCCGCGATGTAGCCGCCCAGAGTGGGCCCGACGATGGGCCCCATCATGAAGCCGATGCCCCACACGGCCATGGCGAGTCCACGCTGGCCGAGGGGGAAGATCTCCCACAGGATGGCCTGCGAGAGTGGGATGATCGGCCCGCCCCCCATGCCCTGGAAGATGCGCGCCACGATGAGGAAGGTCAGATTCGGCGCGATGCCGGAGAGGAACGAGCTCACGGTGAAGAGGGCGGCACAGATGAGGAAGAAGCGCTTGCGCCCAAGCAGTCCCGCGAGCCAGCCCGTGGCGGGGATGATCACGGCGTTGGCCGCGAGGTATGAGGTGAGGACCCAGGAGACTTCCTCGAGACCGGCGGAGAGCGACCCCTGCAGGTTTGGGAGGACGACGTTGGTGACGCTGGTGTCGAGCACCTGCATGAAGGCCACCACCATCACCGACAGCGTGATGGCCCACTTCTGCGCGGCGGGGATCTCGCGACCGCTCGCTTCCGCCGGTGTCGTCATCGTCACCTCGCGGGGAGCGGTCGCCCCGGCCGGATGGCGCCCGGGGGGACCGCTCCGTCATCGCTCGCCGCGGAGGGCTAAGCCTGTGCGCGCGGCTCCTCGCGCGAGGTCAGCCACTCCACCACCTTGATGCAGCCGGCATGATCGGGCCGCGCCCGCGCGAGGTCAAGCGCCGTCTTGCCCTCGCCGTCCCTGAGGGCGACGTTCGCGCCCGCCTCCACGAGCGCCTTCACCACGCCGAGCTGGCCCGCCTTGGCGGCCAGGTGGAGGGGAGTGTGACCGCCGTCCATCACGTCGACCAGCGTGGGATCGTCGGCGAGCCGCTGTCGCACCTTCGTCACCCAGCCCACATGGGCGGCCCAGCAGATGCCGAAAGCTCGTGGCGTGCATCCGACGTGGTCGTCGCGCAGGGTCGGGTCCGCGCCCGCGCGGAGCAGCGCCTCCACCGCCCCGCGCGAGCCGGCGAAGTAGGCCCAATGCAGCGCCGTCCCTCCCGCGAACGCGCGAAACGAGAGGTCGGGCCCGTGGGCGAGGAGCGCGCGCACCGCCTCCTCCCTGCCGGTGCGGCTCGCCATGTAGAGCGCGTCCGCGACGATCTCGCGTGGTGAGGTGGGCGGGCAGGGCAAGCGCGAGCCGTCGGGCGCGTAGCGCGAGCTGCCCGTAGTCGAGGCGCCGTCGTCGAGCCGGCCGTCGGCGTCGAAGAACGACTCGATGGCCGGCACGTCGCCCAGCCCCGCCGCGCAGAAGAGATCGGGCTCGACTCCCCCGCGCACGAGGGCGTGGGCGGCGTCGAAGCTGCCCACGGTGAGGGCCCAGGAAAGCGGGGTGTGCGCCGAGTGCTCGTAGATGCTCCCGGGATCCCCGCCCCGATCGAGGAGAAGCGCGATCACGCCGGGCTTGTTGTGGTCGGCGGCGGCGAGGAGGGGCGTGGTGCCGTCGGGATGCCGGGCATTGACGAGACTTGGCTCGGTCGCGAGCATCCGACCAAGAGCCGCCTCATCGCCGCGATTGACGGCGCCGAAGAACTCCTCGACCAGC
>DATGCY010000405.1:0-7039 GCA_035311385.1 Candidatus Methylomirabilota bacterium | reverse complement strand
CGCGAACCAGCGCGTCTCCAGCGACGTGTTGCTCTCGATGGTCTACCCCTTCGACCCGGCCTGGCGCGGCCTGGTCCACGGGCCGGGCCCCGGGATGTGGACCTTTCCCGACGACTACCCGAAGCGCGTCGGCGACGCGGTGTACGAGGAGCTACCCGCCATACACCGCGAGGCCATACACCGCGAGGCGCACTAGATCACCCGACCGCCTCCGCCGCAGTCCGGGGCCAGGGCCGGGCGATTCAGGGCGTACCATGCGAGGGCGACCCAGATGCCGCTGGCTGGCGGTATAGTTCGTTCCGTACCGTACGCGGAACGAGATTCCCAGGAGGCCATCATGAAAGTCGGCATCTCGCTGAACATGCTCACGAAGGAAGGGCGCTCGGACGCTTCGGTGGTGGCCGAGCACGTGGCGCTGGGCGACCTGGCCGAGCCGCTCGGCTTCGACTCGCTATTCGCGCTCGAGCACCACTTCACCGGGTACTCGATGTCACCGGACCCTACCCAGATGCTGACCTACTTCGCGGGGCGCACCCGTCGCATCACGTTGGGCACCGCCGTCATCGTTCTGCCCTGGCACGACCCGGTGCGGGTGGCCGAGGAGATTGCGTTGCTGGACATTCTGTCAAACGGCCGCTGCGTGTTTGGCTTCGGCCGCGGCGCGGCCAGTGTCGAATACGCCGGCTTCCGCGTTCCCATGGAGGAGGCGCGCGCTCGGTTCGTGGAGTCGGCCCACATCGTCATCAAAGCCCTTGCCAACGATGTCTTCGACTGGGAGGGAGAGTTCTTCAAGATCCCGGCCATGTCGATCCGGCCTCGGCCCGTCTCGCACCCCGAGCGGCGGTTCTACGCCTCTTCGGTCAGTCCCGAATCCGCCGAGATCATGGCCAAGCTCGGGTTCGGGCTGCTCGTCATCATGCAGAATGAGTGGCCGAAGGCGGCCGAGGACATCGAGCGCTTTCGCGACATCACGGCCAGCGTGGGCCACACGCCGCGCCCGCCCATCATTTCGACGAACATCTCGGTGGCCGAGAGCCGCGAAGAGGCGCACGAGCGCGCCGCCCTCTACCTGGCCCGCAAGTGGGACTCCATCGACACGCACTATCACTTCTCGGACGGTCACCTGGCGAACGTGAAGGGCTACGAGTTCTACGGCGGGATGGCCAAAACGTACTCGAAGATGAAGGACGAGAAGTACCGGAAGAAGGCCACGGACTTCTACGTCAAGATCCAGATCGTGGGCACGCCCGATGACTGTCTCCAGCAGATCGCCGAGCTGCAGCGGCTGACCGGTCTCGGGCATTTGGTTGGCGAGTTCGGCTACGGGGGTATGCCGCACGAGGAGGCCCAGCTGAATCTGCGCCTGTTCGCCGCCCAGGTACTCCCGACACTGCAGCGTGACGCCGCCTTCGCGGGGCCGCGGCCCAGCACCAGCGAGGCACCCAGCTCCGACGCTCCCACCAGCATCTTTGCGCCCGCGTGAGAGCGGAGACCATGACCAAGAATGGCCCTCGTGATCGGAGAAGCCGCTCCTCGAGTCGCTGACGTTTGACTATCTTTGGGCGTGCTGCGCTACCCAAACCGCGAAGGCTTCGGCGAATTTGGCGATGAACTGCCGCGTCCTCTCGAGTAGTTCCCCCTTCGCGTCGACGCATTCCGCAAGCGAGCCGAGGTAAGCTTCCGGCTGCTGCATGGCCGGCATATTGAGATAGGTCAGCGACTGGCGCAGGTGATGATTGGCGCCGAAGCCGCCGACGGCGCCGATCGAGCCGCTGATGATTCCCGCCGGTTTGCCGTCCCAGGCGCTCTGCCCGTACGGGCGCGAGGCGATGTCGATGGCATTCTTGAGCACTCCCGGCATCGAGCGGTTGTACTCCGGCGTGACGAACAGCACCGCGTCGGCCGCCTTGATCTTGCTCTTGAACGCGACCCACGAGGCCGGCGGATCAGCTTCAATGTCTTGATTGAAAAACGTCAGGCCGCCGATCTCGACGATCTCCGGCTTGAGCGTGGCTGGCGCGACCTTGATGAAGGTGTTGGCGATCTTGCGGTTGAAGGAGTCCTTGCGGAGACTTCCCACGACGATGGCGACCGAGTATGGCATGCCGGTTCCTTTCAATACGATTGACGCCGAGATGATAGCCCTGCGCGAGAGATGAGGCAACCATGGAGCGGCAACTACATCGAACAGGAAGATGCCCGCGGGGAGAAGCGGCAGCCCTAGGAATCCCGCAAAGAGTTCCGACCGGGTAGAATCAGCGACAACTCGAGGCGGGGGTAACGGCAGGCCGGCGCGCGTCATCCCAACAGAGTGCGGACAGCGTCGGCGTCGCTTTCGTCACTGCGCAAAGCGCTCGACAAGGGCCCGGAAGACGCCTGAGAGCGGAGGGGACGTCATGGGGAAGAAGACGGTTGCGGAGCTGTTGGTGGACACCCTCGTCAGCCGTGAGGTGTCGAGAATGTATGGAGTTGCGGGAGACTCGCTCAACGGGATCACCGACGCCATCCGGCGACAAGCCCAGCTTCGCTGGGTTCCCGTGAGGCACGAGGAGACGGCCGCCTTCGCCGCGGGAGCCGAGGCGCACGTCACCGGTCAACTCGCCGTCTGCGCCGGCAGCTGCGGCCCTGGCAACCTGCACTTGATCAACGGGCTGTACGATTGCCACCGAAGTCGGGTGCCCGTGCTCGCCATTGCCGCACAGATCCCCACCCACGAGATCGGCAGTGGGTACTTCCAGGAGACCCGCCCCGAGCACCTCTTCGCGCAGTGTAGCCACTACTGCGAGTTGGTCTCGCATCCGGAGCAGATGCCGCGCATGCTCGAGATCGCCATGCAGACCGCAGTCTCCCGCCGCGGCGTATCGGTCATCGCCCTCCCGGGCGATGTCGCTCTGCGCGAAGCCGTGGCGGACGGGCCGCGCCTGACGTTTCCCGAGCCGAGGCCCCTCCTGTGCCCGTCCGACGCGGAGCTCGCCGCGCTCGCGAAGCTCCTGAACAGCGCACGACGGGTCACGATCTTCGGAGGCGCCGGGTGCGCCGGCGCGCACACGGAGCTGGTCGAGCTCGCGCGCCGACTGAGCGCGCCGGTGGTGCACGCGCTGCGCGGGAAGGAATTCATCGAGCACGACAATCCCTTCGACGTTGGCATGACCGGGCTTCTCGGGTTCTCGTCGGGCTACCACGCCATGATGGCCTGCGATGTCCTCTTGATGATCGGCACCGATTTCCCGTACCGGCAGTTCTTTCCCAAGGAGGCGACGATCGTCCAGATCGATGCCCGGGGAGAGCAGCTGGGCCGACGGACCAAGGTCGACCTGGGTCTCGTCGGCGATGCGAAGACCACCCTGCGGGCCCTCCTACCCAAGCTCGCGGCACACGAAGACGGGCGGCATCTGCAGGTGGCCCGTGAGCACTACGGGCGCCAGCGAAAGTCTCTCGATGAGCTCGCGACCGCTGGGTCCGGGCCCCGTAGCCACCCTCAATATGTCGCCCGGATGGTCGACGAGCTGGCCGCCCCCGACGCCGTCCTGACCTGCGACACGGGCACTCCAACGATCTGGGCGGCCCGCTATCTGACGATGAACGGCCAGCGCCGGCTCCTCGGGTCCTTCAACCACGGGTCCATGGCCAATGCGCTGCCTCAGGCCATCGGGGCCCAGGCCAGTCATCCGGGGCGTCAAGTCGTCGCCTTGTGCGGCGATGGCGGCCTCGCGATGCTCATGGGCGATCTGCTCTCGCTCCGTCAGCTCAAGCTTCCCGTGAAGATCATCGTGTTCCGAAACGACGCCTTGGGCTTCGTGGAGCTGGAGATGAAGGCGGCAGGGTTCCTCGACTTCGCCACCGACCTCGACAATCCCGATTTCGCGAAGATGGCTGAGGCCGCCGGGCTCCTGGGGCTGACGGCGGAGCGGCCGGAACAGGTTCGGCCGATGATCGCCCAGGCATTCGCCCACGATGGGCCCGCTCTCGTCGAGGTGGCCGTGCACCGGAGGGAGCTCGCCATGCCCCCGACGATCAGTCTCGAGCAGATGACCGGCTTCGGCATCTTCATGATCAAGGCGGTTCTCGGCGGCCGCGGCGACGAGATCGTCGACCTCGCTCGGACGAACCTCTGGCGCTAGCGGGAGCTTCCCGGCGAATGGCATAGAGCGGGATTGACGACATGCCGGTGAACCCAACGCGGCCGGTGGAATCAGCGGCTCGGCCAACCCTCAAGCCAGGTCGTCGATGGGCCAGGGTCGCGCGCGCCCGGTTGGGGCACCACGCTCGACGGACGTGGACGTGGTTTGCACGGCGTGAGCGATCGTCAAGCATCGACCGGGCGATGACCGATGCCGAGCAGAAGGGTCTCGGGTTCCATCTCCGCGTCCGGCTCGCCCTGCTCGCCGTCGTGGCCGTGTCGCTCGTTGCGTACTACGCACCCGCCCGATCGATTCCAGGCCTCCTCGTCGTCGCGACATTTGCCGCATCCGGCGTGGTGCAGTATCTGCTCGGGCGCCGCTATGGGCGGCCCGTCTTCTGGGCGGGTGTTTTCACTATCTTCGAAGGGGCACTCTTGATCGGGGTCATCCTGACGCCGATTACGTTCCCCGCGAGCTGGCCGCCACAGATGCAGCTCCGGCTGCCCACGGTCTTCTATCTGTTCGTGTACGTCGCGGGAACCGCATTGTCGTACTCGCCGAGGCTCGTCGTCTGGACCGGGGCGGTCACGATCGGCCTCTGGGGTCTCGGACACCAGATCATGCTGCGCTTGCCCGGCACGGTCTCGATCCACAGCCCGGCCATCGACAAGCCCGGGCTGAGCCCGATCGCGTCGCTCGAGCTCTATTTGGATCCTCTCTATGTGAGCGATGCGGCGTGGCGTACTCAGACAGTGCTCCTGGCCCTCCTCACGGCGGTGTTGGCGGCGGCCGTGGCGCGCTCGCGGGGCTTGTTGAGACGGCAGGTGACCGATCACCTGGAACGAGCCAGCCTCTCCCGATACTTCTCCCCGAATGTGGTCGATGCCCTCGCGAGGGCGGGCGCGGCGGGCATGGCGGCGCGACGCCAGCCGGTGGCCGTGCTCTTCGCCGACATCCGAGGATTCACGCATCTCAGCGAATCGCTGGGCACGGAGGCCACGATCGCGCTGTTGACGGAGTTCCACCAGCGGGTTACCCACATCGTCTTCGATCATCGTGGCACGCTCGAGAAGTACATCGGCGATGCCGTCATGGCGACGTTTGGCACACCGTCTCGGGGCGCCGACGACGCCGGACGGGCGCTTCAGTGCGCGTGGCAGTTGGCGGACGAGACGCATCGCTGGAGTGGGGAGCGGGTGAAACGCGGCTTGGGGCCGGTGGATATCGGCATCGGTGTGCACTACGGAGAAGCCGTATTGGGAAGCATCGGCGATGCGCAACGGCTGGACTATGTCGTGGTCGGCGACACCGTCAACGTAGCAAGCCGTCTGGAGCGCCTCACCCGCGACCTCGATGTCGAGCTCGTGGTGAGCAATGCGGTCATCGGTCGCGTACGCGAGGAGGGAAGGCTGGTTGGGCTCGGCCTCGATCGGCTCAAGCCCGGCGGTGAGGTTCATGTGAAGGGGCGGATGCAGCCGATTACCATTTGGACCGCTGAGCAGGGTTCGGCTGCCCGACGTGTACTTTAGCGCTCGTCGACAAGCGAGGAAGGGAGGAGGGAGGGTGACACGCACTGGTCTCGGGTCGCTCGGAACCGTTCTGACCGCCTTCGTGGTCGGATGTGTGGCCACCCTGGTTGGTTGTGCTAGCCTCGGCCCGATTACCCCCGTCGCGGTGTCCGACATCAAAGCGGTGGCGGGCACGTGGAAGGGCGTTGTGTACAGACGGTCCGTATTCGAGCCGGACAATGTCACGCTGATGATCCGAGAGGACGGTTCGTACGACGTCGTGTCCGCCCAAGAACCGATCGGGGTGTCCCGCGGAAAGGGCAAGATCGTGATCGACGAGGGACGCCTCATCTTTGAAGGCGTGAACGGACGCGGCGTGGGAACGGTGCTGAGAGATCCCGCCGGCAACCTCATGATGGAGGTCCACGCGACCATGTCGGACAACAGTACCCTGTCGGCAAAACTCTCGCGTACCGACTAGCGGAGAGCGCTCCGCCTATGGCCACGCCGCCCGCCTCTGCTTGGATGACCGTTCAGGGGACAGCGCATGGATCTGCCGTTGCTCTTCGCGACGTTTCCGAGTTGGCCGCACCTGATTGTCCGCGTCGCCACCCCTCGCGGCCGTGACTAAGCTTTCGGCCTGACTGACGTGGAGGAGGTGCACGCAAGCCGACGAGGAGAATTCCACGAAGAGGGCTCGGCAGCTCAGACCAGCGGGGACGGCGGGAAGGGTCGCGGCGGGATCAGGGCGCGCGCAAGAGACGCCGGAAGGTAAGACTGATCCGCTCGCCGCGAATGCCGGACTGGCGCGGCACGCCATGGACGTAGTGCCGCTGACACGTCCCGCCCATCACGAGCAGGCTTCCATGCTCGATGTCGAGCGACCGACTCGATCCCAAGCGACCGCGCCGCGGCTTCAGCACGAACGTGCGTGTCGTGCCGAACGACAGCGTGGCGACGACCGGATCGAGCCCGAGCTCGGGCTCGTCGTCGGCGTGGAGACCGATGCTGTCGGCCCCGTCACGGTAGCGGTTGGCGAGGACGTGATTGAACGGCGCTTGCGTGTGATCGACCACGCGTGCAAGCAACGCGGCGAGCGCCGGCGCGGGTGGGCGCGGCTCGAGCGTCTGTCCCGAGTACCGATAGCCGAACGCGCCCGCCCAGGCGATCAACCGCGGCTGAAGCACCCGCCGGCCGAACATCACGATCTCCCGCTGCTCCCACGCGAGTTCGTCGCGCAGGGCGACGAGCAAGCGATCGGCCTCGGGGGAGGCGATCCAGGCGGGGAGGTAGTCGACCCACGCGCCACCTCCGAGCTCGATCCGGCTCGCCATCAGGCTATTATCCGGGAGACCATGAGCGACGCCAAGCGCCACCCTCCGATCGCGATCACCGGGGCCACGTTGATCG
>DATGCY010000404.1:0-3664 GCA_035311385.1 Candidatus Methylomirabilota bacterium | reverse complement strand
GGAAACATGGGTGCAGGCATGGCCCGCAACATCCACGCCGCCGGCTTCCCCCTCACCGTCTACGACGTGCGCGAGTCCGCCTTGGCCGACTTCGAAGCGCTAGGGGCCGCGCGCGCCACCTCCCCCGCCGAGGTCGCCCGTCGGACGGACGTCGTGCTCACCTCGCTGCCCGGGCCGGAGCAGGTGGCGAGCGTCGCCGTGGGTCCGGACAGTGTCCTCGACGGGATTGCCCGCGACGCGGTCCTCATCGAGACCTCCACGAGCCGACCCACCCTCATCCGTGAGGTGGCGCGCCGCTTCGCGGAGCTCGGCGCCCACGTGCTCGACGCTCCCGTCAGCGGGGGCAAGGAAGGCGCGGAGAGCCGGAATCTTGGCGTCATGGTGGGCGGCCCCCGCGACATCTTCGATCGCGTGCGGCCGGTGCTGGAGGCGTTCGGCGACAAGGTGTTCTACGCGGGAGCCATCGGCGCGGGCAGCGTGGCCAAGCTGGTGCACAACATGATCGGCCACGGCATACGCCAGGCCCTCGCCGAGGGCCTGACCTTGGGCGTGAAGGCCGGGATGGAGACGGAAGCGCTCTGGGAGTGCGTACGCCGCGGGGCGGTGGGCCGCATGCACTATCTCCACGAAGCCCTTCCCGCCACCATGTTCCGCGATTCCTACACGCCGGCCGCCTTCACCCTCGCCCTCGCCCGCAAGGACCTCGGGCTGGCCACCGAGCTCGCCCGCGAGGTCGGCGTGCCGGTGCCCGTGGCCGATCTCGTGGAGGGTCTGGTGCTGGAGGCGCTGGCGCGCGGCTGGGGCGATCTCGACAACAACGTGGTGGTGCGCCTCCAGGAGGAGGCAGCGGGGACATCCGTGCGCGCCCCAGGCATCGATCTCACGCGCGCCGCGCGCTTCATCACGACCCACCCCGGGTCGTGAAGGCGGCGCCGAGGGAGATCAGAACATCGCGATGGGGTTGACGGGCGACCCCGTCACGTTTTTGAGCCGGAGGGGGGCGATGGTGAGAAGGAACTCCCAGCGCGTGCGCTCGGCCGCCGCGCGGGCCACCTCTTCCAGATTCGCGTTGTCGATGAGCCAGAGGCCCAGGGCCACCAGCGAGACCACATGGAAGGAGTTGCCCAGCGAGGGATACGGCAGCGGTGCGATGTCATTGTGCGTATCCGAGCCGACCATGGCCACGCCGCGCTCGCGCAGCCACGGGCAGCACGCCACGTGGAGGGCGGGCGTGCCCGCCTCCATGGGATTCACCGGGCCCTCGGCCAGCCGCCGCGCATAGTACCCGGTTCGCACGAGTAGGATGTCGCCCGATTCCACGCGCACGCCCTGGGCCGCCTCCGCCGCCTCCAGATCCTCGGGCATGACGCCCTCGCCCGGCCCCATCCACTTCACGTTCCGGGAGCGCGCCACGTCCAGGAGCACGCCGCGGCTCACCACGCCGTCGCGGAGCACCTCGACCGAGTTGACGGTGGCGCCTTCGCGCGAGGTGACCAGGTTGGACGAGCGACCGTTGTAGAACTGGCCCTGCCAGAAGTAGTGTGGCGGGGCGTCGACGTGGGTAATCGCATAGCCGTGGAAGACCATGCCGATGAACTCGGCGGCCCGCGACACTGGAGGATGCGCTCGTTGCTATCGTGGTCACGTCCTTCGCCGGAGTCGACCATGAAGCGCATGCCCTGCACGGTGGTCTCCGCGGTGATCTCGGTGCTCCAGGGGCGGGCGCAGGTGACGGAGACGCCGTCCTTCACCAGGCGCGCGGCCGCCGCGCGCTTGGCCGGGGTAATGAGATTGATGGTGCCGAGCTCGTCGTCCTTGCCCCAGCGTCCCCAGTTGGACAGGGTGCGCATGTACTCGCGCACCTGCGCTTCGGTCGGAGGGGTAGCCACGGGCGCGCTACTTGAGCTCGCCGGAATAGATCTTCATCACCGTGCTGAGGAACTCGAGGGCGCGTGGCTTCGCGCGCTGGAAGGAGTTCCGCCCGATGATGGAGCCGAACCCGCCGCCGTCCCGGATGGCGCGGTACTCGTCGTAGAGCGCCTCCTCGCTTTCGTTGGTGGCGCCCCCCGAGAAGATGACGATACGTCGCCCGTTGAAGGCGGACTGCACGACGTGGCGGACACGCTCGGCCAGGGTGGAGATGGGCACCGCCGCCTTCTCGTAGGCCTTCTTGGCCTCCCCCTGCTCGATGTGCTGGGTCGGCGGCTTGACCTTGATGATGTGCGCTCCCAGCTGGGCGCCGATCTGGGCCGCGTAGGCGACCACATCGATGCCCGTCTCCCCCGCCTTGCTGATGGACGAACCCCGCGGGTACGACCAGACCACGGAGGCAAGGCCGTTGGCCTTGCACTCCGCGATCATCTCGCGGCACTGCTGGTACATGGTCTGGGCGTGGGCGGAGCCGGGATAGATGGTGAAGCCGGCGGCCACGCAGCCCAGCCGGAGCGCGTCCTTCACCGAGCCCGTGACGGACGAGAGCGGATCCTTCTCGTCGTTGAGCACGTCGTGGTTGTTCATCTTGAGGATGAGCGGGATGTCGCCGGCGAACTCCGCGGCGCCCGCTTCGAGGAAGCCCAGGGGCGCGGCATAGGCGTTGCAGCCCGCGTCGATGGCGAGCTGGAAATGATAGGTCGGATCGTAGCCCGCCGGATTGACGGCGAAGCTCCGCGCGGGGCCGTGCTCGAAGCCCTGGTCCACGGGCAGGATGACGAACCGCCCCGTGCCGGCCAGACGCCCATGGTTCATGATGCGGGCCAGATTGGCGCGGGTACCCGGATTGTCCCCGTCGTACCACGAGAGGATCTCCTTCACGCGCGATCCCATGGGTCTGCCCCCTTTCGTCCGAACGTTATCGACGATAGAAGTCTTCGGCGAGGGTCACGTCGTCGGGGCTGCCCACGAGGATCGACGCGCGCTGGTGATAGTCGGTCGCCTTGATGTCCAGGACTCGCTCGGTTCCCGTGCTCGCCTTCCCGCCCGCCTGCTCCGCGAGCATGCTCATGGGCGCTACTTCGTAGAGGAGGCGAAGCTTGGATTTTGGCGTGGCGGGATCGCGCATATCGGCGGGATACATGAAGATGCCGCCCTCGAGCAGGGTGCGGTGCACGTCCGCCACCATGGCCCCGGAATAGCGCAAGGAGTAGGGCCGGCCGCTCGCCTCGTCGGAGGCGCGCAGGTACTCCACGAAGGCGCGTTGGCCCGAATGCCAGGTGGAGATGTTGCCTTCGTTGATGCCGTAGATCTTCCCCTTCTTCGGCACCCTGATGTCGGGGTGCGTGAGGAAGAACTGCCCGCTCGCGCGATCCATGGTGAAGCCGTGCGTCCCCTGTCCCGCCGTATAGACGAGGGTGGTGGCGGGACCGTACATCACGTAGCCAGCCGCGATCTGATCCGTGCCCGGACCGAGCGCGGCGGGTCCGGCCGGATCCATGCCGCGACTCGGGCGCAGCGAGAAGATGGTGCCCACCGTGCCGTTGACGTCGAGATTCGATGAGCCGTCGACGGGATCGCAGGCCACCACGACCGCGTTGGGCCCCTTGCCCTCGGGCATCTCGACGGGATCGGGCGACTCCTCGGACACGAGGGCCGCGCACACGCCTGTCTTCCGGAGGGCGGCCGCCATGATCTCGTGGCCCCACACGTCGAGCTTCTTCACCTGATCGCC
>DATGCY010000403.1:0-2551 GCA_035311385.1 Candidatus Methylomirabilota bacterium | reverse complement strand
CCCGCCCGCCTCGCGCATCAGCTCAGCAACTCCACCCGTCAGACGCGCGCCGCGGGAATCTCCTCGCCCCACACCTGCATGGCCGGCAAGAGCGGCGTAAACTCCCGCACGCGCCCCGCCGCCCCTGCCAGGATCGCGTCGATGGCTCCACGCTCCGCCGTCGATAGCTCGAGGTCCACGCCCGCGTGGTTCGCGTCCACCTCCGCCGGTGTGCGCGCTCCCACCAGCGCCGTGCTGATGGCGGGATGTCCCAGGACCCACGCCAGCGCGACCTGGCTCAGCGTCACGCCACGTGGCTCGGCGATCTCGCGCCGGATTCGCTCGGCGATGGCCACGTTCGTGCGGAAGTTGTCGCCGCGGAAGATGGGCTGGCCGAAGGCGACCCCGTGGCCCCGCCAGTCACGCGCGGCATCGAAGCTGGTCGCGGCGGTGAAGGCGCCCGTGAGCAGGCCGTGGCCGAGTGAGCCGTAGCCCATGACCCCGATGCCTTCCTGGAGACAGTACGGGAAGGTCTCGTGCTCCTGGCGCCGGTCGAGCATGTGATAGCCCACCTGGGACACGTCCACCCGCCGCGTGCGCATGCACTCGGCGAGCATGGCACCCGTAAAGTTCGACACGCCCACGAAGCGCACGCGACCGGAGCTCACCACTTCTTCCAGCGCGCGCATGGTCTCCTCGAAGGGCGTGCCCGCATCGGGCCAGTGGACGAGGAGCACATCGACCCAGTCGGTGCGGAGCCGGCGCAGGCTTGCCTCCACTTCCGCGAGGATGTTGGCGCGGCTCGCGTCCCGGAGCGGCCCGGGTTGGCCGGGCGGCGGCACCTTCACCCCGCACTTGGTAACGAGGATCACGTCGCGCCGGCGCTGCTCGAGCGCGCGGGCCACCACCTCCTCGGAGTGCCCCGCTCCATAGGCGGGCGCCGTGTCCACACAGTTCACCCCGAGATCGAGGGCGCGGTGAATGGCCTTGACGGCCTCGTCGTCCTCGATCGCTCCGTAGCGGTCGCCGGCCATGGGCCAGCAGCCAAAGCCCACCACGGATACCTGCATGCCGGTACGGCCGAACGGACGGTAGCGCATAGCGCCCTCGCGATGGGATGGGGGTGCACGGCGGTGAGTCCGGGCGCCGAGCGTAGCACACGCGGGCAGCGCACCGCCCGGGGCTAGCGGACGCGGAGAGGATTGATGCGGATCAACGCGGCCGCCGCCGCGGCCACGCCCGCCACGTCCGTCTTGCCCTCGATGCGGAAGGTGTCACGCGGCCCCGCCGTCTGGCCCGCGATGGTGACTCGCCCCTCCAGCACCACCAGGAAGGAGAGTCCGCCCGGCGACACTTCCATGGTCGACGTCGTCGACGCCAAAATCACCTGGTGCTTCCAGGCCGCCCGGGCCGTCATGGTATTCAGCACCAGGCTGGAGCCGGAGGGCACCCGGCAGCGGGCCGGCCAGCCGCCATCGAAGCTGAACGGTACGTAGCGCTGCCGCGCCACCAGCGCAGGATGCGAGCGTCCGAAGTCGAGCGTGAAGCCCGGGCCGTCCACGAGGGTAATAGTGCGATCGTGGCCGCGGTAATCGGAGAAGGGCGCGTCGGCCTCGAGCCAGGCGAAGCCCACCAGCCAGTCCGGCCCGGTGGCGATGTCAGCCTTGCGGCCCGCACCGTTGCGCCAGCGCGACTCCGAGAGGCTCGCGAAAGGGATCAGGGTCGTCGTCACGCCCCGAGGGCCGTCTAGAGGATGAGCTCGCGACGAAGGCCCCGCAGATCCATCTCGTACTCGAGTCCCTGGATGGGCGGGCGGCTGGGATACCAGTGGACGCCGTGGACGGCGGCCGGGCCCGCCACGGGAAGGATCTCGTGCTCTATCAGGTCGTGGATGGGCTGGGCGGTGTAGACATCGATCACCATCACGCGATCCCAGCTACCACCGAGGGCACGCAGCCGCGCCTGCATGGTGTCCATGACGAAGCGCGCCTTCTCACGCATGGCTCCCGTCGAGGTGTCGCCGTGCCGGACGATGCCGTCGGGCCCTCGAGCACGCTCGCGCATCTCCCCCGCTCCCGCCACCACGAAGGTGGGTGCCGGCGTGGCTCCCGCCACCGTGTAGGAGAACGCGAACAGCGAGGGCTCACGGGGCGCGCCGGTCACCGGGGCCACGTTGGTGCGCGGGAGGGGATTGTCGTCACCAACTAAGATCTTCCACTCCGCGAGGAGGGCTCGGTAGCCCTGGTTGAACTCGTCGAAGCCGCCGAAGCTGAACGGCGCGGGACTCCGCAGCTCGATCCCGCACAAGGCCGCGCGCGGCCGACCTGCCTCGCGCAGGTGACGGTCGATGCGCGTGAAGCCGTCGCGCCACGGCACGGGGGCGGACAGGGTGGCGTGGACGATCTCCCAGCCGGGGCTCGCCACCACGCCAGATGAGAACGCGCTGATGCCGGGGAGGAACTGATAGCCACCCGCCGAGACGTCTCGGAGCATGCCGGTCCTTTCAGTCGAGCGTGATCTCCGCGCTCATGGCGATGGTGCCCTCCGGCGTCACCGCCCACAGCTCGGCGCC
>DATGCY010000402.1:0-8172 GCA_035311385.1 Candidatus Methylomirabilota bacterium | reverse complement strand
CCGCACGAGCGCGCCGAACTCCTCCGAGGCGTAGGTGCCGATCCAGCGCGCGTAGAGTGGATCGGCGGAGCCCGACCGCTCGAGGGCCTTGCCCACCTCCCAGTAGATCCAGTAACAGGGCAGCAGGGCGGCCACCGCCTCGTGAAATGGCGCGCCGTAGGCGGTGGCGAGCAAGTAGCTCGTATAGGCCTGATTGGTCGGGGCCAGCGGCGTGGCCGTCACCGCCTCCGGAGTCAGGCCCCACTCCGCGAAGAAGCTCTCGTGGAGCGCGCGCTCCACCTTGAGCGCGCCCGCCGCGTGTTCGTTGAACATGATGATCCACTCGTCCTGAGGCGCCCGGGCCGCCGCGATGGACAGGGCGCGGGCGAAGTCGCGCAGGTAGAGCGCGTCCTGCACGGCGTAGAAGCGAAAGGCCGCGCGGGACAGCGAGCCATCGGCGAGACCGCGCACGAAGGGATGATCGAGGATGGCCGCGTAGATGGGCATGATGGACTGCCAGAGCTCCCCCGAGAAGGACATGGCGCAGTCTAGCGGGCGAGGCAGCGTGTGACGTTGACGATCGAGACGGGCATGGCGGGGCGAGAATATGTCCAATCCCTCCCGACCACAAGCACGCTCTTCGGCTACTATCGGCAGGTCGGCCGCCGGAGGCGCACCCGCACCGTAAGGAGACAGCCATGGAACAGCGACGCCTAGGACGCACGGGACACATGAGCAGCGTGGTCACCTTCGGCGCTGCTGGCATCGGGCGCGTGGAGCAGGAGGTGGCCGATCGCGCCATTGCCGCCGCTCTCGAGCACGGCGTGAATCACATCGACGTGGCCCCGCGCTACGGGGAGGCGGAGCTGCGGCTCCGGCCCTGGATGCCCAGCATTCGCGCCAAGGTCTTCCTGGGCGGCAAGACCATCCAGCGCACGCGCGAGGCCGCCACGGCGGAGCTCCATCGCTCGCTGGAGCGGCTGGGCACGGACCGCCTCGATCTCTACCAGCTCCACTCCGTGGGCAAGCTCGTCGATCTCGATGCGGTGACCGCCGCGGGGGGCGCGCTGGAAGCCCTCGTGGAAGCGCGGCGGGCAGGGCTCGTGCGATGGCTCGGCATCACCGGCCACACTCACGACGCTCCGCGCACCCATCTCGAGGCGCTGCGGCGCTTCGACTTCGACACCGTGATGTTCCCCCTGAACTTCGTGCTGTGGGCCATCCCCGAGTACCGCGCCAGCGTGGAGACGCTCCTCGCGGAGTGCGCACGGCGGGACGTCGGGGTGCACATCATCAAGACAGTGGCCAAGGATCCCTGGGACGGACGCCCGAAGACGCACACCACATGGTACGAGCCGTTCACCGACCAGGGCATCATCGATCGCGCCGTGGCCTTCGTGCTCTCGAAGCCCGTGACCACCCTCTGCAGCGTGGGCGACGTGACGGTGCTGCCCAGGGTGTTGGAGGCGGCCGAGCGCTATCGTCCGCTCGATGGCCCGGCGGAGCAGGCCCTGGCCGCGGAGGCCGCGCGCTATCACTCGCCCTTCGTGGGTGAGTGGGCGTGAGCGGCCCGGCTCGTCGGACCAGGCTCGCCGCGATCTTGATCCTCGCCGAGGCCATCGCGTGACGGGCTGCGAGCACCGGTCTCTCGAGGCCAACGGGATCCGCATGCACATCGCCGAGCAAGGGCGGGGGCCGCTCGTCCTACTCTGCCACGGCTTTCCCGAGACCTGGTACTCCTGGCGCCATCAACTCTCGGCCCTCGCCGCCGCCGGCTATAGGGTGGTCGCTCCCGACATGCGTGGCTTCGGGCAGACCGACCGGCCGGCGGATCCGACCCAGTACACGCAACTCCACATGGCGGGGGACATGGTGGGTCTCCTCGATGCGCTCGAGGTGGAGCACGCGGTCATCGTCGGCCACGACTGGGGCGGCCCCGTGGCGTGGACGTGCGCGCTGACCCGTCCGGATCGCTTTCGGGCCGTGGCGGCGCTGAGCGTGCCCTACATCCCGCGCGGGGTCGTCCGCCCCACCGACGGCCTCCGCTTCCAGGCGGGCGACAACTTCATGTACATGCTCTACTTCCAGGAGCCCGGTGTAGCAGAGGCCGAACTGGAGCAGGACGTGCGCTCTACCATCCGCCGCGTGCTCTACTGGGGCTCCGGCGAGTCGCCCGGACGCGCCCCCAAACCGAAGACGGCCAAGTTCCTCGACCTGATGGACGACCCCCCGACCTTGCCCGCGTGGCTGACGGAAGCCGACGTGGACCACTACGTTGGCGAGTTCACGCGCACGGGTTTCACGGGCGGGCTCAACTGGTATCGCAATCTCGATCGCACGTGGGAGCTCATGGCCGCCTACACGAATGCCAGGGTGGCCGCGCCCGCTCTCTACGTCACCGGGGATCGCGATCTCGTCTACGTCCGCTGGAAGGCGGCCGTGGAGCATCTCGCGCAGAGCGTGCCGAACCTCCGGAAGGCCGTGGTGCTGTCGGGCTGCGGTCACTGGACCCAGCAGGAGCGGCCGGAGGCGGTCAACGCCGAGCTCATCGCGTTCCTGACCTCGCTGGAGGGGGGCTAGATGGAGATGGCGAGCGTCCCGCGCAGAGACTTTCTCGGCGGCGCCGTGGGCCTGCTGGCCGCGGCCGCCACAGGAGGATGTGCCACCATGGCTGCATCTGCCCCGAGCGACCCCGCCGCGGCCGTGCCCAAGCTCGCCTACGTCGGCTGCTACACGACCAAGGAGCGCGACGGCCACGGCGAAGGGATCAACGTCTATCAGATCGACGCGGCCACGGGGAATTGGACGCACCTGCAGATGCTCCCCGAGGTGAATCCCTCGTTCCTCACCTTCGATCGCCAGAAGCGCATGCTGTACTCCGCGCACGGCGACGGCGGAGAGGCCACGGCGTACCGGGTGGAGGCGGCGAGCGGACGCCTCGCCGTAACCAACAAGCAACCCACCAACGGCAAGAACGGGGTCAGCCTCGCCGTGGACGCGACCAACCGCTTCCTCATCCTCGCCAACTACAGTTCGGGCACGGTGTCCGTCCTGCCCATCAACACCGACGGCTCCCTCGCTCCCCTCAGCGACCTTTACACGCTGCCCGGCAAGCCCGGGCCGCACAAGGCCGAGCAGGCCAGCTCGCATCCCCACGACGTCGTGTTCGATCCGCGGCTACGCTTCATCGTGGTGCCGGACAAGGGACTCGATACGGATTTCACCTTCCGCCTCGACACGGTCGCGGGCAAGCTCGCGGCCGCCTCGCCGCCGTCGGTGGCGAGCCGGCCCGGGGCGGGGCCACGGCACTGCGCGTTCCATCCCACCTTGCCCTACACCTACGTCATCAACGAGCTCGACTCCACCATCACCACCTTCCGCTTCGATCCGGATCGCGGCCAACTCACGCCGCTCCAGGTGATCACCACGCTGCCCCCGAGCTTCACGGGTGACAGCACGACCTCGGAGATCGCGGTGAGTCCCTCCGGCCGCTTCGTGTACGGATCGAATCGCGGGCACGACAGCCTCGCCATCTTCTCCATCGACGCAGCAAGCGGCGTGCTCGCCCCCGTGGGCTGGGAGCCGACCCAGGGCAAGACGCCACGCTTCTTCGCCATCGAGCCGTCCGGCACCTTCCTCTATGCCGCGAACCAGAACAGCGACACCATCGTGACCTTCCGCGTCGATCAGGCCACGGGCAAGCTCACCCCCACCGGGCAGGTGGTGAAGACGGGCAGCCCGGTGTGCATCGTGTTCCGGTGAGCCGCGCCATGTACCTGCCGTCCCTCACGGAGGGCTCGCGCCCCGTCACCGCACCCCTCCTGCTCAAGAGCGAGGCCACGGACTGGGAGCCGATGGAGAAGGCGATGCTCTCCGCCATCGACCTCGACAAGCTGCTCGCCGTGGAGCGCGCCACCGTCGAGAAGGGCAAGCAATAGTCGCCGCCCGCGACGCCGCGGTCAGCCGCTGATGGCGAGGCCGGGGCCGGAGAGCTGGCAGCGCAACGTCTGGGCGCTGGCCCTCATCGTCTTCACCGCCTTCGTGGGCTTCCAGTTCTTCTCACCCTTCCTGCCGCTGTTCGTGCAGGAGTTGGGGGTGAGCGATTCCTCCGAGGTCGCGGTGTGGTCCGGCCTCCTCATGGCCGTCACCCCCGGACTGGCTGGGCTCCTCGGCCCGCTCTGGGGCCGCCTCGCCGATCGTGTCGGTCGCAAGCTCATGATGGTCCGCTCGCTGGCGGGCTTCATCGTGACCATCGCCGCCATGGGCCTCGTCACCTCCATCACACAGCTCCTCGTCGCCCGCCTCCTCCAGGGCGTGTTCGCGGGCTTTTCCGTGATGGCCATGGCGCTGGCCAGCGTGTCCTGTCCACGCGACAAGGTGCCCGTGGCCGTCGGGCGCGTGCAGTCGGCCCAGCTTCTGAGCGCAGCGGTGGGACCGGCCGCGGGCGGCTATGTCGCGTCGCACTTCGGGATACGCTACGCTTTCTTCGTGACGGCTGGGCTCTGCGCGGTCTCCCTCGTCGGCCTGATGCTCCTCTTCCAGGAGACGCGCCCGGCCGAGGCCTCCCGGCGGTCCGCGCCGCTCCACTTTCGAGACGTGTTTCGCCTGCCGCACTTCGCGGTGGTCCTGGGCCTGCTCCTGATCGCCCAGTTCGTCGATCGCGGCCTCTCACTCCTCGTGCCGCTAAAAGTCGCGGCCCTTCCCGAGGTGCAGCGGATCGCCGCCGTCTCTGGGATCATCATCTCCGTGTCGGCTATCTGTGGCACCATCTCAGCGAGCGCCGCGGGGCGCCTTGCCCAAAATTGGCCGATCGGACGGCTCCTCGTGGTGGGCTGTCTGGCTGGCGGCGTTCCCTGCGCGCTGATGGCCTTCACCAGCTCCTGGGTGACGCTGCTCGTCTTGCGGTGCCTGGTCGCGCTCTCGCTCGGCGGCGCCCTCACCCTGGCCTATTCGCTCGGCGGCCATCTCGTGTCGAGCGAGAATCGCGGCGCGGCCTTCGGCTGGCTCGCCCTCGGCGTCCAGTTCGCTTCCGCGGCGAGCCCGATGGCCACGGGCGCCCTGGCCGCCCTCAGCCTGCGCGGCGCCTTCATCTTCGACGGAGTGCTCGCCTGGATGGCCGCCGCCCTCCTCCTCGTGGCGGCCCGCGAGCTGATCAACCGGCGGCTCTAAGATGCTGCCGCGGATCGTGCTCGTCGTCACGATGGTGGCCCTGCTTGCCACGTCCGGCACCGGGCGCGTGGAGGGGGTAGGCAAGGTGTACCGTCTCGGCTACCTCTCCCTGTGGTACAGCACCTCGGATCCCGTGCAGCGGCTCGCCCTTTCGGAGGCCTTGCGTGGCCGCGGCTACCTCGAAGGCGAGCGGATCGTCTTCGAGAGCCGCTACGCCGACGGGAAGATCGAGCGGCTGCCCGACCTCGCGGCGGAGCTCGTGCGACTCCGCGTCGACGTGATCGTCGCGGTCTCCACTCCGGCCGGGCTCGCCGCCAAGCGCGCGACCTCCACCATCCCCATTGTGGTGGCGGGCAGCGGAGACATGGTCGACTCCGGCCTCGTGGCGAATACTCAGCGGCCGGGAGAAAATGTCACGGGCGTGCAGTTCCTCCGGCCGCAGCTCGCCGTGCGGCAGATGGAGATCCTCAAGCAGGTGGTGCCCGCCGCCTCCCGCCTGGGCTTCCTCGGCAATCCCGACGTGCCCTCGGACGTCGCGTTCTTCCGCACCCTCGAGCGGCAGGCGACCGCCTCCGCGGCGACCATCGAGCTCGTGCCCGTGCGCACCGATCTCGATTATCGGCTGGCCTTCGCGCGCCTCGTGGACACGCGCGCCCAGGGGCTCATCGTGGCTCCGAGCGTGATGCAGATCGATCCCTCGCGGAGCGTGGTGCGCATGGTCTCGCAGAACAAGCTGCCCACCATGTATCCGGGCCGCCAGTTCGTGGAGGCGGGCGGGCTCATCTCCTACTTCGCCGACCCCGCAGACCAGGGACGGCACGTCGCCGTCTACGTCGACAAGATCTTGCGCGGAGCCGCGCCCGCCGAGCTGCCCGTGGAGCAGTACGCGAGCTATGAGCTCGTCGTCAATCTGCGCACGGCGAAGATGTTGAAGCTTACCGTGCCGACCGCGCTCATGCAGCAAGCCGCCGAGGTGTTCCGCTAGATTGCCCTCGCTTCCGGCGTCCTGCTAAGCTACGCGCGTGATGGACGGCGATCGTAAGCCGAGCGCCACGGAGGTTCCCTCCGGCGCCATGGGACGGCTGGTCGAGTTCGTTCGCACGCGCGTCACGCTGCCCCGCGCCCATTCGATCATCGGCATCATCGCGGGCTGCCTCTCCATCACGCTCGGGCTCTATTCCTACCTTCATATGAGCAAGCCCGCCGTCCCCGTCACCGGCGACGTCGTGGCCATCGTGCAGGACGGGCGGACGGGACGGCCGGTGGCGGATGCCACGGTGGAGGTGCTCACGCTGAAGGACGCCGTGGTGACCACGCTCGCCGCGGGCACCAACGGCCAAGCGCGCGGCAAGCTCAAGGAAGGCACCTACCGCCTGCGCGTCACCCATCCGCGTTTCGTGGCGGAGGCGCGTCAGGTGCAGGTGGTGGCGGGACAAACCGCGGAGGTACACGTGCGGCTGGTGCCGCCGGCGCCCCCGTCCAGGCAAGGCCCGGTGGACGAGGCGGTGGGCGCCGTCAAGAAGATCTTCAAGTAGCGAGGTCGAACGCCTCCGCGAAGCGCCGGTACGCCTCCATGTGATCGCCGTACTTCCGATGGCCGGCGGTGTGCTTGGCGGAGGCGAGGAGCAGCCGGTCCCGGTCCGGGGCCGTGCTGTGAGCGTAGTCCTCGAGCAGGCATACTCCCAACTCCTGGTTGTGCGGATCGTTGCCCGTCTTGGCGGAGCCGCCGGCCAACGTCTCCACGAGGGCGGCGCGATCGAAGCCGGCCTTGAGATAGGCCGCCGTCCAGTTCACGGCTTCGTCCGCCCGCAGCGACACCAGCGCGTCGTCGAGCCGGCGCAGCATCTCGTCTTGGGAAAGCGCGTCGGCCCCGCGGGGCGCCTCGATCTTAGTCGGTCCATTCTCCGGCGTGTGCCGCTGGTGATAGGCGGCACGGTGGACGAAGGCGGCCGCCACGAACAGGAGCTTGAGCCGATGGGGATGCTCGAACGTGTCGAAAAACCAGCGCACGGTGTTGCAGTACTCGTAGCTGTGCTGGGACATCGAGAAATTGTTGGGGTGGCCCGTCTCGAGGATGACCTGGGCCGAGGCGATCTGGATGGTGTCGATGATCTGGCGCAGGCCCTTGCCCGCCTTGACCAGACCGACGAGCAGCTCGATGAACGTGGGCTCCTCACCGCTCAGGAGCGCTTCGATGAGGGCGATCGACTCCACGGAGCTCAGCGCGCCGTCGTTGCCGAGGAAGTCCTGGTCGCGCGCCTCGAGGAAGTTTTGGATGACGAGGCAGCCCATCTCGTACGTGGAGTGCCACCGCGGCCCCACCGCCATGTCCGGCACTCCCGCGTAGAGAATGCTCCGCGCGTTGGCCCAGCCCACCGCCTGGGCGAGCTGCACGGTGGCGCGGGCGCGGTACGACTTGTGGCCGGTGGTGTAGGAGCGGTTGTGGAGCATGCGGTCCTGCACGTCGATGAGCCCCGCGAACACGAGTTGACCGAGGAGCTGCGTGCGCTTGGCGGCATCGGGCAGCGCCTCCTCCCACAGCCCCAGGAAGACGCGATAGGCCTGCACGACCTCGCCACGTTGGACGAGGGTGAGCCACGCGTTGAGCTTCTCCGGGAAGGGGCCATCGATGGGGAGCGGCTCCTGATCGGCCCAGTGCACCTGGGGCAGCGGCGGCTTGCCCTCGAACTTGAGCTCGTAGAGCCGCACGTAGTGGCCGGGCATCTTCCCGAGGAGCTGGTTCCACGGGTCGAGGCCAGTGGGCACGTACCAGATGGTCTGGGCGAGGGGAAGCCAGGCGAGCTCGGGGCGGATCCTCTTCATGAGGTCCGTGCTCGCGCGCGAGCTCAGCAGGCAGTGGTCGTTGTTCACGAAGCGCACGATGCCGTTGTCAAGGCGCTGATGGTAGGGCACGTGGGTGTAGGGGGCGTGGATACGCACGATCTGGCCGAGGAGCTCGGGCAGGGGGCGCCCGGCCCGGACCAGGTCGTAATAGATCTGACTGGCGCCCTGCTGGTCGCGCTC
>DATGCY010000401.1:0-4432 GCA_035311385.1 Candidatus Methylomirabilota bacterium | reverse complement strand
ACCTTGGTCGCCGTGACCACCGCGGTGCACCTCGCCCAGCTCACCCGCGTGGTGGTGGAAGAGGCGGGTCGCCAGGCCCAGCTCGTGGCGCGCCAGATCTTCGCTCAGAGCAGTCGGGTCATCCTCCGTGGATCGAACGGCGATCCCGAAGAGCTCCTGCGTCGCGACGGAGAGCTGCGGGGTTTTCTCGACGCCAGCGTGGGCTACTCGCCGCACCTGCTGTACGTGATGATCGCCGACCGCAACGGTCAGATCATCGTGCACACGGAGCGGCCGCGCGAGGGCACCACGGCGGCCGTGCGGCCGAGCCTCGACGACCTCCTGCAGGAAAACGCGGTGGCGCGGTTCCTCACCCTGTATCACATCGGGCAGACCTACGAGGTCGTGCTGCCCATGAACCTCAACGGCGCGCCCTTCGGGAGCATCCGACTCGGCCTCAGCACCACGCTGCTCCGGCGTGAGCTCAACGCCGCCCTGCGGCAGACGGTGACCCTGGCCGCGCTCGCCCTGCCCTTGGCCTGGATCGTCGCGTGGGCCCTCGCGCGTCTCATGCTCAAGCCCCTCCGCACCCTCACCCGTGAGGTGGGGCGTCTGGCTCGGGGTGAATTCGAGATTGCGCCGTCCACGGCGACCCACGACGAGTTCCAGGAGCTCTCCTCCGAGCTCCAGCGCTTGGGACAGCAGCTCGAGGCGGATCGCCTCGCCATGGTTTCGGAGCGAGCGCATGTCACCGTGCAGTCTCTCGTGAGCTACTCGCAGCGCCTGGCTGCCCTCGGCCGCCTCACCTCGGGGGTGGCCCACGAGGTGAAGAACCCGCTCAACTCGATGATGATCCACGTCGAGCTGATCAAGGAGCGGCTCGAAGCGCCCAACGCCGAGGTGCGGCAGAGCTTGGAAGTAATCGGCGGCGAGATCCGGCGCCTCGACCGTGTGGTGCAGGGGTTCCTGGGTTTCATGCGGCCGCACGAGCTCCAGATCAAGCCCATCGAGGTCGCCGCGCTCCTGCACAGCGTGGTCGCTCTCGTGGAGGCCGAGTGGCAGAGTCAGGGCATCCGCTTCGTAGTGAACGCGCTCCCGGGCCTGCCCACCATCGAGGGAGACGAGGAGCTGCTGCGCCAGGCCCTCCTGAATCTGGTCCAGAACGCGTGCCAGGCCATGCCCGCGGGGGGCGTGGTGAGTCTGGGAGCGCGGGCCGAGAGCCGACTCCTATGTCTCGAGGTGACGGACGAGGGTGTGGGAATTTCTCCCGAGGATGTGGAGCGGATGTTCACGCTGTACTATACGACCCGACCCGATGGCACGGGCATCGGGCTCTCGATCGTTTACCGAATAGTGCAAATGCACGACGGGACCATCGACGTGCGCAGCGAGATGGGAAAGGGCACCACGATGACCGTCCGCCTTCCTCTTCGGAGCGCTCGGTGAGGCTCCTGCTCCTCTTGTTGGCAGCGTGCCTCGCCATGAGCGGGTGCGCCACGATCAAGGGATGGTTCACGCCCTCGCCCCACGAGGAGGCGCAGGCTACGCCCGCACCACCGTCGGTACCTGTCGTGGAAGCCGCACCGTCGGAGGAGCCGACCGTCAGCGCGCCGGCGCCGGAGCCCGTGGCTCCGCCGCGGGCCGCGCCGCCGCCCCCGGAGCCCCGCCGCCCTCTCCCATCGGCACCTCGTCCTCCGGCGCCGCCACCGCCTCCTTCGCGCGTGACGCCCGAGCCGGCGCCTCCGGTTCTGTCCCCAGTGCTGAGCGCGGTGGATGAGCAGAAGCTTCGCGCGGACACCCAGCAGCGCATAGACCGGACTGCTCAGCGCCTACGGCAGATCGATCCGAGCAAGCTCGCCTCAGCCGACCAGGACAGCCTCCAAACCGTGCAGAGCTTTCTCGAAAAGGCCCGCGAAGCTCTTCAGGCTCAGGACATTCAGCGTGCGTTCACGCTTGCCGACAAGGCCTATTTGCTGGCCGACGAACTGACGAAGCGCTAGCAATTTTCACGTAAAGGTTTCCCTGTGGAGCGTAATACTTACCTCCTCGGTTTACCGACAAGAGGCTATCAGTGAGCTCCAAGGCCTCGCCAAATAAACGCTTGAGGTCCTATCGGGACTTTCCCTCGCTGGCATGGGCATTGCGCCTTGGGCGCGCATGCGAAACGACTCGGGCGAACACGGAAAAGTGCTCGTAGACTGGCTCGCCCCCTGGTTGAGCGGCGGCGGGAGTCTGCTGTTCATGGCGAACTATGACGGCACCCTGACCCCCCACGTGTCTGACCCCGGGGACGCCTGGCTCGCGCTGGAGGTCCAGCACCACCTCGGCGTTCTCGCGCGGACCCCGAGTGTCCGCCTCGCCGTGGTTTCGGGCCGTGACCTGGGCGACGTGACCCAGCGGGTCGCCGTGCCGGGCGCCGTGTATGCCGGCTGCCACGGTCTCGACATCGACGGCCCGGGTATCGCCTTCAGCCACCCGCAGGCCATTGCCCAGCAGCCGATGGTTCGCGCCCTCGGCGAGTCTTTGGCTCGGCGCGCCTCGACCATCCAGGGGATGCAGGTCGAGACCAAGCGCCTCGGGGTCACCGTGCATTACCGCCACATGACGTCAGAGGGGCGCCGATCCTTCGAAACGGAGTTGTCCCGGGCCATTCACCTGAGTCACGGCGGGCGGCTCAAGATCTTCCACGGGACCAAAGCGATCGAGATCCTCCCGCAGGTCGGCTGGAGCAAGGGGCATTGCGCGCTGCGGATTCGCGAGTGGGCGCTCGACTCGCTCCCGCAGCCGATGCTGTCGGTGTACATCGGTGACGACTGGACCGACGAGATGGCCTTTGGCGCGCTCGTCGGCAAGGCCATCACGGTACGCGTGGGGCCGCCCGAGATGGCCTCTCGCGCCACTTATCGTGTGGATGGCGTCGGCGCCGTGCACCACTTGCTCGAGCGCCTAGCCTATGCCGCGGGCCAGCGAGGAGCGGCGTGAGCGTTGCGACTCGACTCGTCGGAGCCATCTGGCTCGCCGCCCTTGTCGTCATCGGTGGCTTCACCTACCTGCAGGTAGGCGGTGAGCGCCAGCGGCTGTTCCAGGACCTGGAGCGGCGGGCGACCGTGCTCGGTGAGGGACTCGCGGAGGCGGCGGAGCCAGCGCTCGCGCGCGGCAGTCGCCCCGCTCTCGAGCGCCTCCTCGTAAAGTTCGGCCAGCCCGAGCAGGGCCTGGCCTTCTTCGACCGCGTGGGCACGGTGCAGGCCGCCTCTGCCTCGCTGCGCCCCGTACTGACTCAGGCGCAGCCCCAGGTGACGGCGGCGCTCGCCGGGAAGGAGCCGCGGGGCGGCCTGGTCCGTCTCGGCGGCCGTCCCCGGTACGTGTACTCGAGCCCCGTGCTGCGCGACGAGCGTGTGATCGGCGCCCTCCTCGTCGCTCTCGACGCCGAGCCGGTGGTCGAGGCGGAGTGGCGTCTGTGGCGGGACAACGGCATCCGCTTCCTCGTCCTGGCCGTCGTCCTTTCCGTCATCGCCTTTCTGATCGTTCGGATCAGCGTGATCCAGCCCTTGACCAAGATGGCGCGCTGGACGAAGGCGCTCCGCCGCGGCATGGGCCCGCCCCCTCTCGACATCGCGGATCCCAGCATCTTCGGTCCCGTGGCCCACGAGGTTTCCGTCATGGCCAAGAGCCTGCACCGGGCCCGGGCGGCCGCCGAGGAAGAAGCGGCGCTCCGCCTTGTGGGCGAGGCGCTCTGGACGGAAGAGCGCCTCAAGCAGTTCGCGAAGCTCCGCCTCGGCGAATCGCCCCTCTTCGTCGTCTCCAATCGCGAGCCGCTCAGCCATGTCTGGAAGGCCGGCCGCATCGAGGGCCAGCGCCCGGCCTCCGGTCTCGTCACCGCCATGGAGCCGGTGATGCGCGCGTGCGGTGGCGTGTGGGTGGCCCAGGCAAGCGGCGACGCGGACCGCGAGATGTCCGACGAGCACGGCCGCATGGCATTGCCGCAGGACGACCCGCTCTTCACCCTGCGCCGGGTCTGGCTCAGCAAGGAGGAGGAATCAGGGTACTACCTCGGCTTCGCCAACGAGGGACTGTGGCCGCTCTGCCACATCGTGCACACGCGGCCACAGTTCCGTCCGGAAGACTGGGCGCACTACCGCGCGGTGAACGAGAAGTTCGCGGCCGCCGTGCTCGAGGAAGCGGCCAACGTCGAGTCTCCGCTCATCCTCATCCAGGACTACCACTTCGCGCTCCTGCCCGGCCTCATCAAGCGCGCGCGCCCCGACGCCCGCGTCGCTCTCTTCTGGCACATCCCGTGGCCCAACGCGGAGGCTTTCGGCATCTGCCCCTGGCAGCAGGAGCTGCTCCTGGGCATGCTGGGCGCGGACATCATCGGCTTTCATACGCAGTACTACTGCAACAATTTCCTGGAGACGGCCGAGCGGGCCATCGAGGCCCGCGTGGAGTGGGAGCA
>DATGCY010000400.1:0-2003 GCA_035311385.1 Candidatus Methylomirabilota bacterium | reverse complement strand
TGGCGAAAGAGGGCATCTCCGCGGAGGTGGTCGATCCGCGGACGCTGGTTCCGCTGGACGTCGAGGCCCTTCGCACTTCGGTACGAAAGACTGGACGTGTAGTCATCGTGGACGAAGCCCCGCCGACGTGCTCGGCCGCCTCGGAGATCGCCTCGCTGCTCGCGGAGGATCCCGAGACGTTTCGGGCACTCCGAGCGCCGGTGCGCCGCGTCTGCGCCGTTCCCGTTCCGGTGCCCTACAGCCCTCCCCTCGAGCAGGCCGCTCTCCCTCGTCGCGCTGACATCAAGAACGCCGTCTACGAGGTGCTCAAGGAGCCGGTGCGCTCGCTCTGACGACCGGCTGCGCCCCCTCCCCCTAACCCTCTCCCCCGATGGGGGCGAGGGGATCGGACCGATCCGCAGTTCGAGGTGAGCCGCTCGCTTCGAGCGGGGAGGCGAGGGCTGAGGTGGTGAGGGTAGGTACTCCTTCACGCAAAATCCAGGTCAGGCTGGGCGTTCCCCGCCCTCCGGACGCCGCGTGGCGTCGCGCGAAGGGTAGATGACGCTCTCCGCGTAGCGGTACATCCAGTCGACGGCGTCCTGAGCCAGGTAGTGGGTCTCGGTGCCCCGGATGGCGGCCAGGCGCTCGGAGAGGATGTTGCGCCGTACCTCCGAGGCCAGCGTGTTGAGGCGATGGTAGGCCTCGGACACCGAGCGCCCGAGGGTGGTGACGCCGTGGTTCTCCATGAGGATGGCGTTCGTGCCCGCGATGAAGTCGGCGATGGGGCCGACGTCGTTCTCCACGTCAAGGTGAGACGGCACCACGTACGGCGGTAGCGCCATGACGTACGGGAATTCCAGGGAGAGCACCCGCAGCTCTTTGACGCCGCCCGCCGCGAAGTAGGCGATGGTCTCGTCGTGGTGGGCGTGGATGACCGCACCGACGTCGGGCCTGAGCCGCAAAATCTCGCGGTTCAGGTTGTGGCCAACGCTGGTCGGCACGTGGCCGTGAAGCAGGGCGGGCGTCGGGATGTCCGTGACCACGACATTGTCGATGGTCATCTCTTCGAGCGATACCTCGGCGTGCTTGGTGTAGGCGACGCCGTGAGGGAACCCTTCGTGGGGAGCGCGGATGGCAATGTTGCCGAGCGAGTTGTGCACATAGCCGCGGGCCACCACGAGGCGGGCGTAGCGGAGCAGCTGCTCAGCGATGCGCGCGTCGAAGGTGATGTCCGTCATCGCTTCTCCTTGAGTCTGAGCTCCTCGAACGGGGCCGTGTACGGATACGACGTGACGAGCGACACCGCCGCCTCTTCCACGCGCGGGCCGATCGCGTTGATGGGCGCATTCTCCCAGACCGGCGCGAAGACGACGCGGTCAGCGAGCAGGCGCTGGATCTGGTGCAGCAGCTCCTCACGCTTCTTGCGGTCGAGCTCGCGCGCCTGACGCTGGAAGAGATCCTCGACCTCGGGCAGCACGCCGTACGCATAGAGCCCACCGCGGGTGGCCATGCCCTCGATTCGGGTGGCCGCGTTGCCGCCCGCGCCCTGAGCGCCCAGGAGCACGCCGTGCAGCTTCTTCTCGCGCCAGGCGGTGAGGAACGCCGCGCGCTCCATCGTGCGCATGCGCATCTTGATCCCGATGGCGCCCAGGTTGCTCACGATCGCTTCCGCCATCGAGAAGTAGGGCGGATTCGGTGTCAGCTCGCCCCCGTCGAAGCCGTTGGGGTGGCCCGCCTCGGCCAGGAGCTGACGGGCGCGCTTGGGATCGAAGGCCGGCGGATCGAGGGGGAGGGCGAACTCCATGTGACGCGGCACGATGCTGTTGGTCATCCCCGCGAAGCCCAGGAACTCGGCGTCGTTGATCGCTTTGCGGTCGATGGCCGTGCTCGCGGCCAGCCGCACGCGCCGGTCGGCCCACGGTGATTTGGGATCCCACTGATCGACGAAATCGAGAAAGAAGACGGCGTTGCTGCGATGCGCGCTGATCCGGAGCCCCGGACTGCGGCGGAGCTCCTCGGCCACC
>DATGCY010000399.1:0-8918 GCA_035311385.1 Candidatus Methylomirabilota bacterium | reverse complement strand
ATCCGGACAAGCCGAGCGTGCTCACGCCAGAGGGCTGCCAGATCCACCTGCTCAGCACCATCGCTGAGGACTCGATCGCCGCGCTCGAGTGGCTGGCCGAGGAGGTCGGCGCCAAGAAGAACGGCGAGGTCGTGCAGAGCGTGAGCCGTCCCGCCCTGCCCACGGGCGGCCCCATCACCCCCGACACGCTGGCCGCCTCGCTCGGCGCGCTCCTGCCCGAGGGCGCCATCGTGGCCGACGAGTCGGTGACGACAGGACGCGGTTTCTTCCGCATGACGGCGGGGGCGCCACCCCACGACTGGCTCAACAACATGGGCGGCTCCATCGGCCTCGGGATGCCGCTCGCCACCGGCGCCGCCGTCGCCTGCCCCGATCGGAAGGTGATCTGCCTCGAAGGCGACGGCAGCGGCATGTACACCGTGCAGTCTCTGTGGACCCAGGCGCGCGAAGGGCTCGACGTCACCACCGTGGTCTTCGCCAATCGCACGTACGCCATCCTTCGCCACGAGCTCGCCGGCGTGGGCGCGGGCACTCCGGGGCGCAAGGCCGCCGACATGCTCGACATCGGCCGCCCGGATCTCGACTGGATCGCCCTCGCTCGCGGCATGGGGGTGGAGGCGACGCGCGCCACGACCGCCGACGAGTTCAATCGCCAGCTCGCCTCGGCGCTGGGTACGCGGGGACCTCGCCTCATCGAAGCCGTCCTCTGAGCCCCACGTAGCGCTCGATGCGCCTCGCCCGGATGATCCAAGCCGTGGACGCGCACGCGGCGGGAGAGCCCGGGCGCGTGGTCGTGGGCGGCGTGCTCGACGTGCCCGGCACGACCATGCTCGACAAGGCGCAGCACCTGCAAGCGCATGGCGATCAGCTCCGCACGTGCATGCTGCGCGAGCCGCGCGGTTATCCCGCCGCCAACTGCAACGTGCTCCTGCCTCCGACACATCCGGAAGCCCAGGCCGGCTACGTGATCATGGAGCAGGTCGAGTATCCAGGCATGTCCGGCACCAACACGATCTGCGTGGTCACGGTGCTCCTCGAAACGGGCGTGCTGCCCATGCGCGAGCCGGTAACCGATCTCGTCCTCGAAGCGCCGGCGGGCCTCATCCGCGTGCGCGCGGAGTGCACGGACGGCAAGGTGCGGAGCGTGACCTTCCAGAACGTCCCTGCCTTCGCCGTGCACCTCGACCGCCCCATCGAGGTGCCCACGCTGGGCACGGTGACGGTGGACGTGGCGTACGGCGGCATGTTCTACGTCATCGCCGACGCGCGCGCCTTCGGGCTCGCCCTCACTCCTGACGAGGGGCGCGACATCGTGCGCATCACGGAGATGATCAAGGCGGCGGCCCACGAGCAGCTCCCCGTGGAGCATCCGCTGGAGCCTCGCTTCCGCGGCATCACCATCGCGCAGCTCTCCGGCCCGCCTGCGCATCCCGACTCCCACATGCGCAACGCCGTCACCGTCTCCACGGGCGAGCTCGACTGGAGCCGCCCCTCGACGTGGACGGGCGTCATCGATCGCTCACCGTGCGGCACCGGCACCTGCGCGCGCATGGCCACCCTCTACGCGCGAGGCCGCCTCGGCCTCAACCAGGATTTCCGTCACGAGGGCATTCTCGGCACCATCTTCACCGGGCGGCTGATCGCGGAGACGACCGTGGGTCCTTACGCCGCCGTGATACCGACCCTGAGCGGCCAGGCCTGGATCACCGGCTTCGCGAGCTACGTGGTCGATCCAGACGATCCGTTCCCCGAGGGTTACACCGTCCGCGACATCTGGTGATCCGATCGAGCCAGGTGTCGCTCAGAGGCGGGTCGGGTCGCGCAGCCCCGGTCGCGATTCGTGTTATGGTACCTGCGCTCCTTACCCTCGCTGCCGAGGAGACCCGTCGCCACTCGTGACCTGGAACATCGCGTGCGTCTTCGGGATCGGCCACGCGAAGGGTCGCCACTCGCGCTCGCGGGTTCGGCTCTGATGGCCGACATCGTCCGCCAGGGACAGCTCACCCTCGCCCGCCTCACGAAGCGCTATGCGGCCACCACCGCCGTCGACGCCATCGACCTCGAAGTCGGGAGAGGCGAGTTCCTCACGCTCCTCGGCCCCAGCGGCTCGGGCAAGACAACCACGCTGATGATGGTCGCCGGCTTCACCCCACCCTCGGGGGGCGAGATCCTCGTCGATGATCGCCCGATCACGGGCATGGCCCCAGAGCACCGGAACATCGGCGTGGTGTTCCAGAACTACGCGCTCTTCCCTCACATGAAGGTGTTCGACAACGTGGCCTTCCCGCTCAAGATGCGCGGACGGCCGCCGGCCGAGATCCGGGCGCAGGTGGGACGCAGTCTCGATATGGTGCGCCTCACGGGGCTGGCCGATCGCCTGCCCCGACAGCTCTCCGGCGGCCAGCAGCAGCGAGTCGCCCTCGCCCGCGCCCTCGTCTTCGATCCCGGACTGCTCCTCATGGACGAGCCGCTCGGCGCCCTCGACCGCAATCTGCGCGAGCAGATGAAGCTCGAGATCAAGCGCATCCACAGCGACGTGGGGGTGACCGTGCTCTACGTCACCCATGACCAGGAAGAAGCGCTCACCATGTCCGACCGGATCGCCCTGATGAACCGCGGCCGGATCGCCCAGCTCGGCACGGCCGAAGATCTCTACGAGCGTCCGGCCAGTCGTTTCGTGGCGAGCTTCATCGGGGAGTCAAATCTGTTCGAAGGCCGGGTCGAGTCCTCCGACGGGGGCGCCGTCTTCGTGCACGGTGCGGGCTCGCGATTGCCCCTGTCTCCAGGCCCCCGGGCCTTCCGTCCGGGCGAGTCATGCACGCTGATGGTGCGACCGGAAAAGATCGCGCTGGGATCCGATGCGACCGACGGCCTTCCCGGCACCGTCGAGACCGTGGTCTACGTCGGCGAATTCACCCGTTACCGGGTGCGCGTGGCGCCCGAGACGATGATCAACGTCAAGACTCCAAACACGCATGCGGTCGCTCGGGCCAAGCCCGGTGATACCGTCCGCCTCCGCTGGGCCGCCGCCGACGCCTACGTGGTGCCGTCGGACTGATGGTGGCCGTCCAATTTCTCCCCACAACCCGACAGGAGACAGCGACATGAACGTAGAGGCTCGCACGACCCGGCGGCACTTCGTGAAGACCATCGGCGCGGTGGGCGCAGCGGCCGCCGCCGGCCCCTTCTTCCACGCGAGGCCGGCCCAGGCCGACAAGGGTGAGCTGGTGGTCGTGAGCTGGGGCGGCTCGTGGGCCAAGAGCCTGCGCGAGGTGATGTTCGCCCCCTTCGAGAAGGAGACGGGCTACAAGGTGCGCGATGACGGTCCGCCCGAGGCGGCCAAGCTGAAAGCCATGGCGCAAAGCGGGAGCGTGACCTGGGACATCCTCGATACCGACATGCCCGCGCTCCAGACCATGGTGAAGGAAGGGCTGCTCGATCCGATCGACTACAGCAAGATCGACAAGGCCAAGCTCAACAATATTCCGAAGACGCTCCAGAGCAGCCACGCCGTGGGACACAAGATCTATTCCTTCAACATCGTCTACAACACAAAGACGTATCCGGGCGGGAAGCACCCCAAGTCGTGGGCCGAGGTCTGGGACGGCGAGAAGTTCAAGGGCGGACGGTCGTTCAACTTCCGGGGCGGCATCGCGCCCCAGCTCGAAATCGCCCTTCTCGCGGACGGCGTGCCCATGGACAAGCTCTACCCCATCGACGTGGAGCGGGCGTGGAAGAGCACGGACCGGCTCCGGCCGCTCGTGACCAAGTGGTACCAGAGCCACGCGGAGGCGATTCAGCTCGTGACGGCGGGCGAGGTCGACATCGCCTGCACCATCGGCCCGCGCGCCGTGTATGCCAAGCGGTCCGGCGCGCCCGTCGACGTCGACTACAACCAGGGAAAGCTCGGGTCCGACTACTGGTGTCTCGTCAAGGGCGGAAAGAACCAGGAGGTCGCGATGCAGTTCATCAACTTCGCGCTCGACGGCAAGCGCCAGGCGGGCATGGTGAAGGAGAACCCGTATGGGCCGAGCAATTCGGCGGCCTTCGAGTTCCTCACGCCGCAGGAGGCGAGGGATCTGACCACCGCGCCCGACAACGTCAAGCGGCAGTTCTGGATCAATGAGGACTGGTGGGGCAAGGTCGGCGCCGACGGCAAGAACGAGAACCAGAAGCAGAAGGAGCGCTTCGCCGCCTGGATGCTGAAGAAGTGACAGCTCCGGCGGCGCCCGGCCGGCCCGCGCCCGGCCGGGCCGCCCGCCGATACTGGCGCTCGCGCCAGGAGCTCGCCCTCGTGGGATCGCTGGCCTTCTTCCTCGCGATCTATCTCTACCCCCTCACCCGACTGCTCGTCTGGAGCTTCTTCTCTCCCGGCTTCACGCTCGAGCACTACGCCAAGCTGTTCGCCGAGCCGGCCTACATGCAGGCCCTTCGGAACACGGCGGAGATCAGCGTGTGGGTCACCGCGCTCTCCCTCGCCCTCGGCTATCCCCTCGCCTACCTGATGACCGTGGTATCGGGGCGCGTGCGCACGCTTCTCATCGTCCTCGTCCTCGTCCCCTTCTGGACGAGCGTGCTCGTGCGCACCTTCGCCTGGATGGTCATTCTGGGCAAGCGCGGCATCATCAACCAGCTCCTGATGGGCTGGGGCGTGATCGACAAGCCGGTCGCCCTGATCTACAACATGCTCGGGGTGCAGATCGGAATGGTCCACGTGCTCCTCCCCTTCATGGTGTTCCCCCTCCTGAATGTCATGACCCGGATCGACACCTCGCTCGTGACGGCGGCCCGCAGCCTCGGCGCCTCGCCGCGCCAGGCCTTCCTCCGGATCTTCCTGCCCCTGAGCCTCCCGGGCGTGTCCGCGGGGTGCGTGCTGGTCTTTCTCCTGGCCGTAGGGTTCTACATCACGCCGGCGCTGCTCGGGGGCGAGGGCCAGGTCACCTTCACCACTTTGATCGAGCTGGTGGTCCGCGACCTTCTGGACTGGAACTTCGGGGCGAGCCTCGGCGTGTTCCTGCTCACCATCGTCGGCACGTTGTTCGTCCTCTTCAGCACGCTGCTCGGGCTGGAGCGGCTCACCGGAGACACCCGCGCGTGATCGAGACACCCCGGTCGCCCGCGCGTCCGCTCCTGTGGGCCTACTGCTCCCTGACCTTGGCGTTCCTCTGCGCACCCATCCTCATCGTGGTCGTGGTCTCCTTCAACGCGAGCGAGTTCATCCAGTTCCCGCCGCGCGCGTGGTCGCTCCGCTGGTACGAGAATTACTTCGGCTCCCGCCAGTGGGTGGAGCCGACGCTCCTGTCCCTTCGCATCGCCTTCGTCACCATGGTCCTGTCGACCCTCCTCGGCTCGGCTGCGGCCATCGGCCTCACCCGCGGCCGGTTTCGCGGCCGACGCCCGCTCGAGTTCTTCTTCGTGTCACCCATGGTCATGCCGACGATCGTGCTCGCCATCGGCCTCTATCTCCTCTTTGCGCGCTTCAAGCTCGTGGGCCAGCCGCTCGCCCTCTACCTCGCGCACACCGTGGTCGCGACGCCGCTCGTGATCGTGATCGTGTCGGCCGCGCTCAAGACCACCGATTCGGCCATCGAGCTGGCCGCGCGGAGCCTGGGCGCGGGCTACTTCCGGACGCTCTGGCACGTCACCCTGCCCGCCATCCTGCCGTCGGTGGTCTCGGGGGCGGCCTTCGCCTTTCTCCTGTCGTTCGACGAAGTGGTGCTGGCCATCTTCCTCGGCGGGCCGGCCACCACCACGCTCCCCAAACGGATGTGGGAAAGCGTTCGCTACGAGATCGATCCCACCCTGACCGCCATCTCCACGCTGCTCGTCATCGTCCCCATCGTGATCCTGAGCGTCGTCGCCATGGTCCGGCGATCCTTCGCCGGGGCGGCCTCGACGGCATCGCGTCCCACCGACGGCGAATAGTGGCCGATCTTCTGGACCGGGTGGCGGTGGTGACCGGCGCCACCGGCGTCGTGGGTGCGGCGGTCGCGCAGCGCTTCGCGGAGGAAGGGGCTCGGCTCGTCCTCGTCGACGACGATGAGGCTGCGCTCGCTCGAGTCCGCGAGACGCTCCCGCGACCTCCCGAGTCCGTGGACGGCCTCGCCGCCGACCTGAGCTCGGAAAGCGGGGTCACTCCGCTGGTCACCCACGCTCTCGCTCGTTTCGGCCGAATCGACATCCTCGTGAACGCCATGGGCATGGCCGAGGAGCCGCCGTGGGACGAGCCGGGACCGGCCGCGTGGGAGCGTCGGCTCCGGAGCCTGACGGCGTGCGCGTTGTGTTGCGAGACCATCGCCCCCGAGATGCGCCGGCGAGGCCGTGGACGCATCGTGAACATCGCCGCCTCGGCCGGACGCTACCGCTCCGCGTACGCGCGCCCCGAGGGGGTCACCGGCACGGGCGCGCCGAGCGCGGCGATGGGTGGTGGCGTGCTGGCCCTGACGCGCGAGCTGTCCCTCGAGCTCGGGCCCCACGGCGTCACCGTCAACGCGGTCGTGCCCGGATGGATCCTCACCGAGCGGTCCACGCGGGAGTGGGAGCGGATGTCCGAGGGCGCGCGGCGCGACATCCTCGCCGAAATCTCCCTGGGCCGACCCGGACGGCCGGCCGAGGTGGCGGGCGCGGTCCTCTTCCTCGCCTCGGACGCGAGCAGCTACGTGTCGGGAGCGATCATTGACGTCAATGGCGGCTGGTGGATGTCATGAAGCTCGCGGATCGGGTGGCCATCGTCACTGGCGGGGCGCTGGGCATCGGGAAAGCGATCGCCATGGCCTGTGCCCGCGAGGGAGCTCGACTCGTCCTCTGCGATATCGCCGCCCCGGCCCTCGCCTCGGCGGAGGCAGAGGTCCGGGCGCTCGGAACCTCCGTGCTGAGCCTGCACGTGGACGTGACAGACAGCGCGCAGGTGGCCGCCATGGTCGACACAGTGTTGAAGACCTGGGGACGCATCGACATTCTCGTCAACAATGCGGGGGGCGGGATCGGCCCGAAGGGACTGATCGAGACACGCGACGACGAGTGGGACGCCGTCGTGAATCTCAACCTGAAGAGCCAGTTTCTCTGCTGCCGGGAAGTGGCGGCGCCCATGCGGCGCCAAGCGTGGGGGCGCATCGTCAATATCGCGTCGAATGCCGGCCGCTACCGGAGCAATACGGGCTTCGGAGGCCTCGCGTACAGCGCGGCGAAGGGGGGAGTCCTCCAGCTCACCCGGAGCGTGGCTCATGAGCTGGGGAGCGCCGGCATCACCGTGAACGCGATCGCGCCCGGCAGCGTCCTGTCCGAGCGCGGGTGGAGGGAGTTCGAAGCCCTCCCCGTCGAGCTTCGAGAGAGGGTGCTCGCGGAGACGCCGCTGGGGCGGTTCGCGCGCGCCGAGGAGATCGCGAGCATTGCCGTCTTCCTCGCCTCCGAGGACGCCAGCTACATCACCGGTGCGATCATCGTCGCGAATGGTGGCTGGTGCGCGGCGTGAGCGTTCTCCTCAGCAGGCTCCCGTGACCTCCAGCGTCGCCCGGCGCGCCCGCGCGTGACCCGCATAGCTTGCCGCGCCTGCCGAGCCGATCTATGCTGCCGTCGATTGCCCGATCCTCGCCGCAGGGCTGTGCATCCCGCTCGACATGGAGACGACGATCAACGTGCCCACGATAAGTGACGACACGCTCTTCACGGTGATCCGCGGTGGCGACGTCTTCGCACCGGAAGCGCTCGGTCCGAAGGAAATCCTCATCTCGGGCTCGCGCATCCTCGCCATCGGCGAAGGCTTCGCCGCGAAGACCGCGGCGCTGGGCGGGGCGCAGATCATCGACGCCACCGGGAAGACCGTTGTCCCCGGCTTCATCGATCAGCACCTGCACTTCCTCGGCGGCGGGGACTTCGAGGGGCCTCTCGGCCGGGTGCCCGAGCTCCACGTGAGCTGGATCACCGAGGGTGGCGTCACCACCGCCGTCGGCATCATGGGCATCGACATGGAGTCCAAAGGCCTCCACGGGCTTCTCGTGAAGGCGCGCGAGCTGGAGCGGAGCGGCCTCAGCACGTTCATCTATACTGGGTCCTTCCAGATCCCCTCGCCCTATCTCACGCGGAGCGTGCGCGCGGACATCGTGCTGATCGACAAGGTTCTCGGGGTCAAGGTCGCGATCTCCGAGGACACGTACCCGAATCTCTTCCTGCCCGCCTTGGCCCAGCTTGCCGGCGAGCTCAGGCTGGCCGCGGGCATGAGCGGCAAGGCCGCCGTCATGCACTGCCACACGGGCAGAAATCGCCGCCGGCTCCAGCCGCTCTTCGATCTCCTCGACAATGTCGGACTGCCCATCCGCCAGATCGTGCCCACGCACGTGAACCGGAAGGCGCCCGAGATGATCGCGGACGCGGTCAAGTTCGCCAAGATGGGCGGCACGCTCGACTTCAGCGCCAATCTCAGCCAGCGCTCGGGGAGCGTCACCGGCCTGAACCCCGATGAAGCGGTGCGGACCGTGCTCGAGGCCGGCGTGCCCCTCGACCAGATCACGCTCTCGTCCGACGCCAATGTGTCGATGCCCCTGCTGGACGGCCAAGACCAGGTCGTGGGTCTTCACAACGCGTGGCCGCGCATCCTTCATCGGGAATGGCTTCACATCATCCGGACCAACCGGCTGTCGCTTCCGCAGGCCCTGCCGCTCGTGACCTCGAACGTGGCGCGGGTCCTCGGGATCGACAACCAGAAGGGCTCCCTCGGCCCGGGCAAGGACGCCGATATCCTCCTCCTCACCGGAGACCTCATGGTCGACACCGTCTTCGCGCGGGGCCGGATCATGGTCCGCGACGGCCACGCCGTGGTGCACGGGCCGTTTGAAGAGCGCGGCACTTTCGACTACATGCTCTGACGCGCGCCGGCGCGCGGCGGGAGCTAGGTCGTCCGCGATCGCCCGAGCACCCTCCCG